>JAISQV010000304.1 GCA_031273985.1 Spirochaetaceae bacterium
CCCCTTACTCAATTATCGGTATGCGGAGGGTCCTTCCTTCACGAAGTATATCGTTGAGCCCCATGCCGTTGGCCTCGGCCAGATCCTCCGGCGGCACCCGGTAGAGCCGGCCTATGCCCCAGAGGGTCTCCCCCCGCTCCACCCGGTGAACCCGCGAAAAGACCGGGGCGCCCCGGAGCAGCGCCGCCTCCACCGCGTCCGCATCCGCGCCGCGCACCTTGAGGTAGTACCAGGACCCCGAGGGGGTTATCCCCTGGAGGCACTCGGCATTGGCCTCCCGGAGCAGGGCCGCGTCTATTCCCGCCTCCTGGGCCAGCCTTTCCAGATCCACCTGGGCCCCCGCCTTGATGCGGGTCCAGCGGGGGTCCGGCGACCAGTCCAGGTCCAGGCCGAAGCGCCGGGGGTTGGAGAGCACGTAGGCAGCGGCAAGAAACTTGGGCACATAGTGGGCGTTTTCCGTCTTGATAAGATTCCGGGCGGCCAGCTCCCAGTAGTCCCGCAGCCCCGACTGGCGGATCACCCGCTGAAGCCCCCCCAGCCCCATGTTGTAGGCCGCCAGCGCCAGGGGCCAGTCCCCCAGCGCCCGGTAGTTATCCTCCAGCTTCCCCAGGGCCCCCTGGGTGGATTTCCAGAAGTCCAGCCGCTCGTCCACCAGGGACGTTACCCGCATATCAAAGGGGGCTATGCTGTTCCGCATGAACTGCCAGAGCCCCGCGGCTCCTGAGCGGGAAAGGGCCCGGAGCTTGTAGCCCGACTCGATCACCGGCAGGTAGAGCAGCTCCGGGGGCAGGTTCCGCCGGGCTATCTCCTCCCGGATAAAGGGCAGCCAGGGGGCGGCGTCTGCCATCACCCCCCGGAGCCAGCGCAGCCCCGCGGGGGAGCTGTAGCGGGCAATGTAGTGCTCCGTCAGGGCGCGGTCCAGTCCGGGAATCACGGGGAGGGCGCCCCCAGGGGGGCGGGCCCCGGCGGGGGTCTCCACGGGCGCCTCCGGGCGGGACCAGGCCCGCAAGGGGCGGCCCTCCGGGGAGACCGGCCCCGGCAGGGGATACAGGGAACGGAAAAAGGGCTCCAGGGAAAAGAGCCGCGCCGGAGGCTCCCGGACTTCCTCCGCAGGGAGCGGGGGCCGGGCAAAGACCGCCAGCGCCGCCAGCAGCGCCGCCGGAAGCCGGGGGGCCCTTACCATTTTTCCCCGTAGTAGACCCCCGCCCATTCCCAGCGCCCGTGAATTTCAGGATTCGGGGGAAAGTAGATCTTCCTGAAGTAGAGGTACCAGGTGGTGATCGAAAGGGACCAGCCCCAGGTGCGGAGATAGGCTTCGTTGGCGTTGGAGCCCTCGTCCAGTTCCGGGGAGAAACGTATCTGGTTTCCCCGCATGAAGCCCGATATAGTAAAATCCGAAAAATCCTCGATGCGGTCCTCCTCCTGACCCCAGGAACGATCAAAAAAATTCACCTTGGCCCGGTAGGTCCAGAGCTGCCGGTCGTTCCCCGTCCTCAGGGCCCGCTTGATCGCCTCCACCAGGGCGGAGAGACTCTCAAAGGTCCAGTCCTTGGGGGAATTATTAAAATCCACCAACTGCTTCGCGTAGGTATAGGCATTGGGGAAGCCCTGAATCACCGTGCCATAGTAGGGAAGAAACTGCGTATATGCGGTAATGGCGGCGTTCCATTCGCCTATCTGCTCGTAGGCCTGCCCCAGCAGAAAGTAAATCTGCCCCGCGTCTATACGGCCGGGAAAGCGGGCCAAAAGCTCCCGGTAGTACCAGACCAGATGCTCCTTGTCCGTTACCAGATTGATCAGGCGGTTAAGGGCCACATAGTGAATCGACTCGCCCCGGATTTGAAGGTCCGGATAATTCTTCACGATCCGGTCAAAGTACAGGGCCGCCACATCCCAGGCTTCCTGCCCGGAGTAGGCAAAGGCTATCATCAAAAGATAGTAGGCCGTATAGGGATCCTCCGCGTTATCGCTGCAACGGGCGCTCAGAAAGTTGATCAGCCGGCCATAGTCCTTCAACTTGCCGTACTCGCCGGCAATTTCCAGAACCACGGCAAACTGCTCAGGCCCGGAAGCGGCCTCCTCCTCCAAAAGCCCAAAGAGGTCCCGGAATATTTCCCGCTGCTCCTTCCCGCCGGTAACATAGTAAGGGTCCGCCCCGTCCGCAACACCGGCGCAGCCTGAAAAAAAGAGCGCCGCGGCAAGGCCCGCGAGGAGGCTTAGGAGGGAAAATCTTCTCATCATGGCATGATCCTGCCGCACTTCAACCTTTGACCTTTCAGAATGGGGAGGGCGCATCCCCGGCCTGGAACAGGCCGGGGACCGGGCTATCCGGGGAAGAACCCGCTCACGCGGGGGAGGCTGCCGCTCCGGCCCCGGTGTTTCACACCGGGTCCGCCCTTAGGGCACCCCTCCTATCAGCCCCTTCGGGTCTGGCAATTATAGGAAAAATCTATGTGCCGCCATACGGCGGCACGGAATTGTCCCTTGCGCGGAAGACCCTGCCGGACCTCTGCGCAGGCCCCCGCCCTTCATTATCGGATTCCCGCCGGCAGGCCCCCCGGTAATTTTTGAGGCGCCTGCCATAGTAAACCTGAAATTTCCGCCATCCTACCATGCCCCTTTTACAGTGGCAAGGGAATTGTTATTATCGAATCATGCGGCAAAATTCCGGTAACCGGCTTCGAATCAGCTTTATTTTCCTGGGCGGCGTACTCCTCATCTTTCTGGGCTGTACCTTCCTCTTCTTTACCTTCACCCAGGCCCCCCGGGGACCCCTGGGCCTGGCGGTCTTCAGCATCCTTACGGGCTCCCTCTTTACCTTTATCGCGGTCAAACGAAAGAAAAAGGGAGTGTACCTCTTCTTTGCGGCCTTCTCCATCCTCGTGGGCTTCTTCCTCTTTCTCTCCTCCCTCGGCGTTATTCCCATCGCGCCGCGCCGCTGGTGGCCCGCCATCTCCATCTTTGCCGGCCTCTCCATGCTTCCCGCGGGCTGGCACCACTTTGGCTCCGTAAAATCCACCTATGTGGTCCCCGCGGCGCTTTTTGTCATCCTGGGGGCGCTGCTGCTCTTCTTTTCCCTGGGCATCGTGGCATTTTCCTTCCGGCAGTTCATGATCCGCTGGTGGCCCCTGCTCCTCGCCATGGCGGGCCTGATCCTCATGCTCATCTCCCTGGGCACGAAATTCCTGCCGGATCCCTCCTCCGAGCCTCAACGGAGCGAAGGCTCCCCCGGGGAGGAGGACTCCGGCCGTGGGGCTTGACGGGCGTCAAAGAATCCCGTCCCGAAAACTGAAGCCCGGCGGCTTCATTGCGGGGGCCCTCCTCGGCTTGCTCGCCGCCTGCGGGACCGTGCAGGAGGCGGAAGCGCCCCTCCCGGCGGCGGAGCCCCCCGCGGAACAGGCGGAGCAGCCCGCGCCGGACCTGCCCGCCGGGGACGATCCTTCCAGGCCGGAGCATTCGCGTTCCGCCGGGGTGGCGGAAGAGATCCGCTCCCTGGTGGAGGCCGGTACCCCCCTCTCCCTGCTGGAAGCCCTGAACCGGATTAGCGATCGCAGCCTCCAGTCCGGCGAATTCGGCAGAACCATGAACGCCGTCATCGTCCATCTCATGCAAAGGGTTTACCCCGGCGTCCGGGCCTCCCTTCCCCCGGCGGATCCCCCCCAAACCCACGCGTATACCCGGATCTTTCATGCGGTGGAAGGGGGGAACTATGCCGCCCCGCTCCCCGCGGCGGCGGACTACCTGGAACTGGTTCTGCCCTTCCTGGCCCTGCTTGAAGAAACGGATCCGCTGCGCCTGGCCCCCGCCGAAGGGGACCTCGCCAGGGCCCGGGAATTAAACGGCGGCTCCGTGCTGGCCCCTTACTTTTTGGGCCTCCTCCACGAACGCTCCGGCCAGGCCGATGAGGCCCTGCTCCTCTACGGTGAGGCCCTCCGCCTTTCACAGGAATGTTACCCCGCCGCGCTGGGCGTGGCGCGGATCCTCGAATCCCGGGGGCAGCGGCAGGAAGCCATAGCCGGCCTCCGGGAGCTGGAGGACCGTTACCCGGACAACGACACGGTCCAGCGCCAGCTGGCCGCCGCGTACTACCGCGCCCGGGACTGGACCCGTGCGGAAACCGCCCTTGCCGAGGCGCTGCGGAGGGATCCCCGGGACGGCCCCCTGCTCCTTGCCCGGGCCCATGCCCTGGTGGAGCAGGGCAAGTACCTCCAGGCCCAGACCCCGCTGGACACCTACGGCGGCATGGACCCCTACAACCGGCTCTACCTCTTCCTTCGGGCCAGGGTCCAGGACCGGGGTTACCGGAACCGGGAGGCGGCGCTCAACTATCTCAGGATCATCCTCAAAAGCAATACCGATGATCTTGAGGCAGCGCTTTATGCGGCCCGGCTGCTCCTGGAATCGGGCCGGGCGGAGGATCAGGCGGAGGGCCGGGAACTCTTGGGGGGCCTCCTGGAAAATCCCTCCCCGGAGGTGATGGAGCTGGCCGTACAGGAGGCCATACACCGGGAAGCCTGGCGGGAGGCCCAGACCTACCTGGCCCCCCTGCTCCGGGACCGGCGCTCCTCCCAGGATCTGCTCAATTCCTACGCCATAGAGCGGGGGCTGGGCAATAATGCCGCGGCCCTGCAGTCCGCCCGGGAACTCTACCAGCGGGAGCCGGCCAACGATGAAGGGATCATCGCCTACATAGCGATCCTCATCGACACAGGCCGGCAGGGCGAGGCCCGGCGGCTTGTGGACGCCCGCATAGACGCGGCCCCCGGCGGAACCCTCAAGGCGCGGTACTACCAGCTCCGCAGCCGTCTCGGCGCCGGGGACGATCAGGTGATCGCCGATCTCCGCTCCAGCCTCTTCGAGGATCCCCGGAATCTCGACGCCCTCATAGACCTGGTGGAGGTTTACCACCGCCGCAAGGACGAGCGCCGGGTGGTGTACTACCTCCGCCTGGCCCTGGCCATAGCCCCCGATAACCCCCGCCTCCGCCGCTGGCGCGCTGAATACGCCGCCCTTCTCGGTGTAAGCCCCTAGCAGTCGTCAATAATGAAACTACGAGTAAGATGAAGAGAATATTAACCACGAAGGCGCGTTTTCCCGTTATCGGCTGAGGGAAAGTAAAGGCGAAGAAGGGAAGAGGGATAGGAGAGTCTCTTTCATCCCCGGATCAAACAGCCCTACCGCGTAATGCAGCCGGTAATCCGCCTTGCCGCTCCCGTGTACAGGCTCGTCGCTGGCGTCTGCCGGATAGGCCTTCTTATCTCTCAGCCAGGGAAGCGGCTCCGGTATCGCTTGGTTGTTCCGATAGATGTTTTCGCACAGCCATCGTAGCCACCCGGCGCATTTTTGAAACCTCGTGAACACCGCTTTCTTGGTCATTGAACCGATGCCCGCCAGCTTCAACAACGCCCCCGGCCTTCTCCCGGAGTTTGCGCAAAGCGCAAACTCCCAAGCTGAAGCCGCAAAACGGCTTCAGCAGCAACGCCCCGTGATTTCTCGCTGGCCCCCTAAGAACCCGCTTACGCAAGGGAGGGAGCGCGGGGGAGGGGCTACCCCTGCGGCCTTGCGGCGGCATGGTGCGGGGTATATGCTTCCTTCATGGCCGACCCGGATCTGGTGAAGGTGCTTGATTATATTCTCAACCGCTGTGATGAAGCCTCCATTGAGGCCGTAGCCGCCGCTGTGGTGCGCCGCCGCCGGGACCTGGCCATGTTCGGGGGTAAGGACAGCCTTCCGGACCCCAAACATATGGCCCGGGACCTGGCCTCGCAAATTGATGCCGGCGGCTCTGCGGACTTCATCCGGGAAACCGTACGGGATACGGCCCTGCGTATCCTTCAGCAGGAAGCGCCGGAGTTAAGCGAGGCTCAGGTGGAAGCCCTGATCAACTCCTGGGTACCCGGCCCGGAGGAAATGCAGGCGCCCCCCGGTGTTCTCGCCGCCATGATAGGCCAGTTCGCCGCCTACTCCCGGGGAGGCATGGACGCCGCCGAAGACGAGAGCCTCCGCGCCCAGTTTGGCGCCTGGCCGGAACGCTACTGGAAGGCTTTTCCCCAGTTGGTGCGGCTCATCATCGGCGAATACCTCCGGGACGAGATAGGCGAAGCGGAATTTCACCGCAAGATACAAACAGCCCTCACCCTGAAGGGCTCCGGCCCATGATTGACCTTCACACTCACTCTACCGCCTCCGACGGCTCCCTGAGCCCGGCCCAATTGGTGCGGAGCGCCGCCTCGGCGGGGCTCACCGCCCTGGCCCTGACGGATCATGACACCATCGCGGGGCTTGAGGAGGCGGAGGCGGAGGCGAAAAAGGCGGGCCTCCGTTTTATCCCCGGCGTAGAGCTGGAGATCGCCTGGGTAAGCGAAAGCGGCGCCGCGCCGCCGGGGGAGTTTCACCTGCTGGGCCTGGGGATACGCCGTCCGACCCCTGCCTTTGTCGCGGCCCTGCGGGCTCTTGCGGAGGACCGGGAGGAGCGGAACCGGGAAATTCTTGCGAGGCTTGAGGATATGGGGCTCAGGGCCGATTACGGGGAGCTCCGCGCCCTGGCGGGGGATGGCTCCATAGGGCGGCCCCACATCGCGGCGCTACTCGTCAGGCAGGGGCTTGCGCCGAACCGGGAGCTGGCCTTTTCCCGCTACCTGGGGAAGGGCCGGCCCTTTTACGTGCCCCGGCGGGGCATACCCTTCGGGGAGGCCCTCGTCATCATAAAAGAATCCGGGGGTATCCCGGTCTTGGCCCACCCCCTCTCCCTCTTTGTCGCGTGGGGCCGGCTGCCCGGCCTGGTGGCGGAGCTTCGCGCCCAGGGGCTGGAGGGCCTGGAAGCCTGGCACCCCACGGCCAAGGTCCGGGCCTGTCACAGGCTGGAGCAGTTGGGCCGGAGCCTGGGGCTCTATATTACCGCGGGCAGTGATTTTCACGGCGAGGCCCGGCCGGACCGCAGACTGGGCTACAGCTCCCCGGGGCGGAAGATAAGCGAGGATCTGCTTGCGGCCATACCGCCGCTGTATGACGCGCCGTAGCAGCCCCTGTTCACCTCCCGCCCGGTAAAGAAAACTTGACAATTTTTCCGTAACTGCTACAATACTTCCATGTTTTGGACAAGGGCGGGCATAAGGGCAGAGTTCCCGCTACGGCTCACGGCTCACGGCTCACGGCTCACATTATACTTTAGCAATTGAAGGGCGTGTCAAGCCCCCGGTAGATAAGCCCCCGCTTTCTTGTCAAATCTTCTCATTTCGAGGCATAAACGCCCCGGCATCTTACCAAGACAGGCCGAAGTCTCCGGCCTCAAACCCTGCGTCTTTAGACCTCAAGCCTATATCTACAGACTCCATCGCAAAAACCATAAACCGCCAATTAACCAAACAGGGAGGGAGGTACACAAAATGAGTCAAAGAACCGGCTGGCTCCCGGCAAACCGGGAAGGGCAACTGGCCATGGAGCGGGACTGGCAGAGTGCGGCCGGAACGAAAACCGCCGCGTGGGGCATCCGCGCCGCGCAGGTTACGGTAGAAACCTGCCTCGTAGGACGGCATGAGCTCGGCGTAAGAATCGTCTATGTTACCGGCAGCGCCGCCGGCCCGGCGAACAAGGGCTGCCGGATATGGTACACGGTAGTTGCCCCCGGTGAAACGCCCCCCGCAAACCCCGGCGACTTACACAAATCATTTTACATCAAACGGAAAAAGGATCTCATCGAATTCGACTTCGGCGACAGCGGGAAGACGGCGCATTTTGCCGTGCAGGTAGAGAACGACGGCAGGAAAGGCCCCTGGGGGCCGCTGGTCAATGCCTTAATTCTGTAAGGATAAGCATAAACGCAAGTCCGTTCCCGGACAGGCCGCCCCCGGACAGGACTGCAAAGGAGTTACCGTATGAAAAGCACATTCAAGGTTTTGGGGATTATCGCCCTTGCGGCGATCATTGGCTTTGCGCCGGCGGGATGCGGCGATCCGGAGGGCGGCCTTACGGGCACGCCCCCCGACCCCCTCGCCATGGCAAAAGCGGAATTGCAAACCGCCATTAGCGCGGCGACAGCGGCAAAGGCCGCTGTTGGTACGCCGACCGTCATCGCCGGTTGGACGGAGGGAACGCTCACCAGCGCGGGAGCCTGTGTCGTAGGCGCAGCAGCGGCTGATATTCCCGTAGGCTTAAAAGCCGTTGCCGCCGACCCCGCATCAGCCATTGAAGCCTACGGAACCGCCATCACCGCCGCACAGGCCGCCCTTGACAGTGCCGCAACGGTAGCTGAAGCCAGTCAAGCAAAAGACGATCTTGACGCGGCAACGATCACCTTCAACGCCGCCCTGGGCACGGCGGGAACAAAAAGCCTTAAAGCCCGCATAGCCGCCGCCACCGGAACCATCACCATCTACCTGTACGGCGATGAAAATTTTGCCGGGGTTACTTCAGCCAACATTGCCAATAAAACCATCACCCTGGAAGGCGTGGGCGCGGAACGGACGATTACGCTTTCCAGTGCCGGGAGGATGTTCTACCTTGGCGTAAACGGCAAACTTACGCTGAACGCCAACGTTACCCTCAAGGGCTTCGCCGCTAATAACACAGTGGTTGTGAATGTAAACGCTTCCACTGCCGTGTTAACCATGAACGACGGCTCAAAAATAACCGGCAATATGAGACTTACAACCGATGATTCAGGCAGCGGCGTTGCGATCCATAACGGCACATTCAATATGACGGGCGGAGAAATTTCCGATAATCATGCCCCCTTGGAAGGCGGCTCCGGCGTGCGTATCTATAGCTATAATGGCACCAGCACATTCAATATGTCGGGCGGAATAATCACCGGCAATACCGGCACTCATGGCGGCGGCGTGTTTATGAACAGCGAGAACAACGGCGCCAGCATATTCACCATGTCCGGCGGCACAATTTCAGGGAATATCGCCGATGTTGGCGGCGGCGTGATGGTCAATAACCGAAGCCTCAGAGAATCTTCCGGCGGCGGCATAAACACATTCACTATGACAGGCGGGACAATATCCGGCAATACCGCAGCCGTAATTGGCGGCGGTGTATTTGTCCAGACCCAGCAAAATTTAAATTCAGGCAGTACCACATTTACTATGTCAGGCGACAGCACTATTTCCGGCAATACCGCGGCATACGGCGGCGGCCTGGCTATTCTAAAAGCCAGTTTGGTCAAAACCGGCGGCGCTATTACCGGGAATACCGCAACTGTTTCCACGCCCGTGTCCACGGCGGCGGTTCTTGTTCTTGCCGAGGAGAATGAGGAAGGCGCCGTGGCATACCGCGATACCGGCGCCGGAGCAGGGGACAATATCACCGTGACATGGAATAGCAGCAGTAGCCAATACACAACATTAAGCGGTGTAACAGCTATACCCTGAGGCACTTTTTGGTGCCCGCAGCATATTTGACTCGATGCTGCGCAAATCCCCTGAAAAGCACGGCCATTCCTGGCAGCGCTAAAACAAGGAATTTTTGTGTAAAAACATAGCAGGTAACTGCTAAAAAATTAAGGTACAAGGAGATTTTTGGCAATGAAAAGCAAATTGTTTTTAGGTATTGGCGTCCTGTTGGTCATGGTTGGTTTCTCGCTTTTTGATATAAGCTGCGCGACGGTGAACGAGACGACGGCTCCTTTGGGCGCCACCCTCTACACCGACAAGGGGCCGATAGAAGGGGCAAAATATGTAGCGGCCCGGGCTGATACTTTTATTAGCGGGTTTTCCAGGGACATTTTAGGCAGGCGCGGTGAGAATGTTTTCTATGGCATAAGCCTGGAAGATCTTACCCGGGAGGTAGAACTACAAACTGCCGGAGGCGAAAAGGTCGTGGTAACTTTTGACAGGATACAATACCCCCAGCAGACTGATGATATTTCCGGGTGGGCCGGCGTATATTTTATTGTCAATGACAGCGGCAGGCCAAATGACGCCGGCACAGACCCTGATTTTTCACGGTACAGCGCATCAGGACAGGAAGCGCGTTTGCGGCAGTGGGCAGAGTGGAATGAGCTTAAAGCCGGCTATGACCGTAATATAGCCGCAAACAGAGCCGCCGCCCGGCCTCATATCGACAAAGTAACAGGCTTTCCCCCTGACAGGCTGCCGCACTATGTTGCTTCCGGTGAAAAATTAAAAGCCGCCGGTCTGGATTACAACTATATGATTTTCTTCGACCCCGGTTATATTACAACCGGAGGTTTCGAGCTGCATTCCCCTCCTTTTGTTCAAGACTCCCTGGCACAGGTGGCAAATGAATATGAAGCCAATCTGCGAAGATGGGATATTGACTGGAAAAACAAACTGGTTGAAATAAACGCTGCGATTATCCGTTTCCAAACCGACGGTTCCGTGCTGGTTGGGCAGGATCAACAATATGGCGCCGTTTGTGTCTTTAGGGTTTCTGAGGACGCCAAGCTTCTCAACTATAACCAGGGTTCGGTTATAAGAATAAGGGGGACGGTAACAACGGTAGAGCGTTCCCGGGAAAACATTTTTGTAGGCAGCAGCGATCTCGCCGTTGTCTTAAACGACTGCATTATTGTGGAGTAACCCTTGCAGTATTGCATATAAACACAACCATTTGCCGGCGGGGCATAAAACCGCAAGGAGTAAAACCATGAAAAGCACAAACATTTGCGGAGCAAACTCCCCTGCTAAAAGGCGCGGCCTTTTGGCGGGTTTCGCCGTTCTGTTGATGGCGGCGATGTTTGCCATGACGGGCTGCGATACCGGAATCAACCCCGGCGAAGACGATGAGGGATTTACCATATCCGGTTCTTTTACCAAGACCGGGGATGCCGGCAGCGGCGAGGTAAAGTTTGACCTGAAAGGCGATGCGGACAGTTACGCCCTGAGCGGCGTGCTTGAAGACGGCGGCTTGACGATACGGCTCAAGGGAAGTTACGACCCCAACACCGGAAGATGGTCGGTGTCCGCAAAATCCAGCAGCATTATTTACACCCTTGACGGAATCGTTGACAGCGCGGGTGCGTTTCAGGCTGCCGGCGCCACCATCGTGGTAAAAAGCGGCACAGGCGCGGAAGAGACCTGGATTCCGTACATTTTTCCGGTAACGGAAGGGGCTGTCAGCATCCCCGATGCGGGAACAGCCGAGGACGGCGAAACAGGCGGGGCGCCGGCTGTTTGGCAGGGAAATTGGTATTCGTATACGGACCATGGCGGCGGATATACCACATCCATAAACGTTCTTATCAGCGATTGGAAAGCATCGGTCAGCGGCATTTCTACAAGCCCGGACGGCAGCAGCCCCATTGAGGAAAACTGGACCCTCATTGAGCTTACTGAATCAGGCGGCGGCT
The DNA here is from genome assembly GCA_031273985.1 of Spirochaetaceae bacterium. Taxonomy (GTDB): domain Bacteria; phylum Spirochaetota; class Spirochaetia; order Treponematales; family Breznakiellaceae; genus JAISQV01. The sequence goes on from JAISQV010000304.1 coordinate 11,315, forward strand.
CCTACGAGTATATCGGCTGCTATCCTTACTATGTGATGACTTCCGCAAACCTTGCGGACGCGGTCGGGAGTTACCTGGGACCGACCGTAACAGTAACCCCAGGAAGCGGTTCCGGGGTGAGTATAACCATAACAGCAGCCGGCTCGTCTTCTTCTCTCTCCATAGACGTGGCGGTGGACGGTGACACAATATTTGCGAGTATGGGCGGCTCTGGGGAGGCGGACTTTGAGGGGGCGGAAAGGGACATATTAGACGCCGCCTGGGAAAAGCTGCGCGTGTTCTGGAGGACAAACGGCTGGGAGCAATGGGCGGCGGGCCACAACGCTGAAAAGGCGAACAAATACGTAAAAGCCAGGATGACGCTCACCAACAGCAATACCTTCACCATGATCGAAATGGTGAAGGTAGATAATCCGTCGGCACCCTGGTATTATACCGATAGATTTACCTCACTGGCAGCATTAAGAGCGGCGGAGGCGAATCTGATTGAGAAGCGTGATTGGAATTGGTCCACATCGCCGCCGACAGATAACGGTGTCGAAGTGATGACGTTTACCCGCTGACAACCGCTTTTGCCCTTCGCGGCGGTCTGCGGAGGGTAGGAACGCAGAGGTGTCTGTCACCGCGGCCTAGAGTTTAGCGGGTAATTGCGATTAACCGGCGTTTGTCTTTCGTGACGGACGCCGGTTTTTTTAACGAAGAAAAAGCTGCCGGCAATCAATTCGCACTTATCCTTTATCCGGGAAAAAAGAGCGTTTTCTTTCTAATGCAGGGGCGCTCCCCGGGCTTCCGCAAAACTCCGGGGGAAGGCGGGGGGCGTTGCGGGGGGCTGGCCCCCCGCACGGGGGTAGCCGGAGACCCCGGACCCGCGGAGCGGGGAGGAGGCTCCGGCGTAGGGGGCTTGGCCCCCTCCTAACTGATTTTTCTTCCTCCGCCGGGTTATATGATCCGGTTTTTGCGTTTGTTGTAGACCGATACGCCTACCATGCCGGCCAGGGTAAAGAGGTAGGGGATGGCGAGGATGAAGTCCGCCGGGACCCGGAGCACGCCCTGGGCGTAGTTGGAGAGGCTTTCGGCCAGGCCGAAGATG
>JAISQV010000085.1 GCA_031273985.1 Spirochaetaceae bacterium
CCGTCCACCGGGACCGGCCCCAGTACGAGTGGTTCACCCAAAAGGAATTCCGCCAGGCCATGAGCAGCCTGCTCAACCGGGAGCGGATCATAAGCCAGGTGTACCGGGGGCTGGCGGAGCCCAAGCTGTCGTTCTTTCCGGAACCGAACCCTTACTACGATCCTGACATTCAGCTCGCCTATACCTACGACCCGGAGCGGGCCTTAGCGTTACTGTCGTCCATCGGGATGGAGCGGGACAGCGGGGGAATCCTCCGGGACGGGCAGGGGCGGGCTGTAGAGTTCAGCCTGACCATACGCTCGGAGAGTACCGTGTACAACGACATTGCTTCGATCATTACCGACGAGCTGGCCAGGGCAGGTATCCGGGTTTCCGTGCGGGTTCTGGAATTTCAGAAACTCGTGGAGCAGCTCATGGAGACCTTTGATTGGGAATCCATCCTCCTGGGGCTTTCGGGGAGCGACATCTTCCCCAGCCAGGGGAGCAATGTCTGGGTTTCCGAGGGAAACCTGCACTTCTGGTACCCGAATCAGGAGAGGCCCGCCACGGAATGGGAAGCGCGGGTAGACTATCTCTACAACGAGGGCGCCTACACGGCGGACCCGGTCCGGGCCAAACCCATCTGGGACGAGTACCAGCGGATCATTCTGGAGCAGTGCCCCCTGATCTACCTCCTGCGGCCCCGGAGTTTCTTCGCCCTGGCGGATCGCTGGGATCAGAGCAATGTGTACTTTGATAACCTCAACGGTTTCGAGGCAACTCATATCTTCCTCAAACCCTGAGGGGCCCCCGGTGAGACCTGAAGCGGGCGGGCCGCTCCGGCTCCTTCGCGGCCTCCTCCGCCCCTGGGCAGCCTTCAGGCGGCGTTTTCCCCTGCCGGCGCATATCCTGAACCGCCTGTGCACCATGCTCGTCATGCTGTTTCTGCTGGGCTTCGCCGTCTTCGGCCTCATGGAACTTGCGCCGGGGGACATGGTGGATCAGATCATGATCCAGCAGATATTCAGCGAGGGCGGCGTGGGAAGCGCCCTGTGGAGCCGGGAGGCCCTGGGCACGGAGCAGCTCGCTGCTCGCCGGGCGGAACTGGGGCTGGACCTTCCCTTTTACGCGCAGTACTTTCGCTGGCTCTCCCGGGTGCTGCTGCACCGGGACCTGGGGGTCAGCCTCATCTCACGGGCGCCGGTGAGTTTCCTTATCGCTTCCCGCATCGGAAATTCCCTGGCCCTCAACCTGCTTTCCCTGGTGCTGATAACGCTCTTTTCCTTTGTCCTGGGGGTGTACTTCTCCTCCAAGGCGGGGACCCGCATAGACTGGGCGGTTACCTTTTTCGCCCTGGTGCTGCACGCCTTTCCGGGGATTCTGCTCCTGATTCTGCTGCAGCTTTTCGCGGCTGTTACCGGCTGGTTTCCCGTTACCGCCTATCCGCCCTTTCCCTTCCGGGAGAATCCCGCGGGCTTTGTGGTTTCCTACGCCCATCATATTTTCCTCCCCCTCCTGGCTTCCTTTCTGGGCGGCATAGGCGGGACTCTCCGCATGATACGGGCGACCATGCTGGACCAGCTCGGCCAGCCCTACATAACCAGCCTCCGCTCGCGGGGAATACGGGAATGGCGCATTTACTTTCACCATGCCTTCAGGAATACCCTGAATCCCTACATTACGGGAAGCGCCAACCTGCTGGCCAGCCTCTTTTCGGGCTCCCTGATTCTGGAGATCATCTTTGCCTACCCCGGCATAGGCCGGCTCATGTACGAGGCGGTGCTGCAGGAGGACATCAATCTGGTGCTGGCGAATCTCATGCTCATAAGCTTCCTGGTGCTGGCGGGAATGGTGCTGGCGGATATTGTCCTGGCCCTGGTGGATCCGAGGATACGTTATGGAAAGGAATAACCCTTCCGGCCGGGGAGGTTCCCGGTGAAGCGTTTTTGGGGCTACCTCCGCCGCCGGCCCCTGGCCCTTGCGTCCCTCGCGCTGCTCCTCGTCTTCTACCTCATCATGGCCTTTGCCGAATTCATCGCCCCCTATTCGCCCCTCACCTCGTTTCCCGGCATGACCTACCACCCGCCCAACCTGCGCTTTGCCGGGGGAAGGCTCCGCACCCAGGAGGCCCAGGCGGTGAACACGGTAACCTGGAGGTACGTCCGGGTCCGGGGGGCCTACGGGGAGCTCAGATTCTTTGGCAAGGGGCAGCCCTACAAACTCTGGGGGCTTATTCCCCTGGAGCGCCACCTCTTTACCCCCGGCCCGGAGGAACAAGGAAACTACCCGGCCTTTCTCCTGGGGGCGGATCATCTGGGGCGGGACCTCTTTTCCCGCATCGTCTACGGAAGCAGAATCTCCCTCACCATAGGCTTCATTGCCACCGCCATATCCCTGACCCTGGCGGTATTCCTGGGCGGGCTGGCGGGCTATTCCGGCGGCATTGCCGACTGGTCCGTCATGCGGACGGCGGAATTTTTCATGCTGATCCCCGGCCTCTACCTGATACTTTTTCTGCGCTCCCTGCTCTCATCGCGGATGGATTCGGGCCAGTCCTATATGCTGATCACCCTGATACTCTCCGTGGTGGGCTGGCCGGGGACGGCGAGGACCATAAGGGGCATGGTACACGCCATCAAACGGGAGGAATTTGTGATGAACGCCCGGCTGGAAATGATCCCCGCCCCGGTGATCATCCTCAGGCACATTATCCCCCAGATGGCGAGCCTCCTTATCGTCAGCATAGCCCTGAGCGTTCCGGGCTTCATCCTCACGGAAACGGCCCTTTCCTACCTGGGGCTGGGCATCGTGGACCCGGCGGTGAGCTGGGGGAGCCTTATCAAGCGGGACATTTCCACCCTGAACAATCTGAGGAATTTCCCCTGGCTCCTCGGCCCCATCTGGTGTCTTTTGGGCGTAACCCTGGCCTTTAACTTTACCGGCGACGCCCTCCGGGATTACTACGATCCCTACCACACGATCTTTTCCCGGCGGCACCGGAAGGGAAAGGCCCCGGAGGCCCGCAATGCCTGACCCCACGCTGCTTGCCCTGCGGAACCTGCACGTCAGCTTCCGCATCCTCCGGGGGGAAGAACTCTTTACGATTCAGGCGGTGCGGAATCTAAGCTTTTCCCTGGGCCGGGGCGAGATTCTGGGAATCGTGGGCGAAAGCGGCTCCGGGAAAAGCGTTACGACCCAGGCCATACCGGCCCTGCTTCCCGCCAATGCCGAAGTTTCCGGGGCCATATACTACGAGGGCCGGGACCTCCTCAAGATGGAAGCGGCGGAACTGCGCTCATACCGGGGGAGAAAGATAGGGATGATCTTTCAGGAGCCGGGGAGGTCCTACGATCCCCTGCAAAGCATGGAGCGCGTCTTTCTGGAGACCCTGCGCTGCGGCGACCCCGCCATAAGCCGGAAGGACGCCTCGGAAAAGGCGGCGCGGCTGCTCGAAGAGGCGGGGCTTGATAACGGGAGGGAAAGGCTGCTCAACTTTCCCCACCAGTTTTCCGGCGGCCAGTTGCAGCGCATCGGCATTGCCCTGGCCCTGGCCCAGGACTGCGAGCTTTTAATCGCCGACGAGCCCACCACGGCCCTGGATGTTACCATACAGAAACAGATAGTGGATCTGCTCAAAAGCCTGAGACGGAAACGGAATATCTCCATCATCTTCATCAGCCACGACATAGACCTGGTGGCCGATATTTCAGACCGCATCCTCGTGATGTACGGGGGCCTCATCATGGAGGCGGGCCCCTCGGAACTCATAGCCTCCGCTCCCCGGCATCCCTACACGGCGGCCCTCCTCAGGGCAAGCCCCCGGCTGGGGAGCCACTATTCCAGAGAACGGCTTGTCCCCATACCCGGCCCGGCTCCGGGCAGCCCGGTGACGGGCAGAGATTCCGGGGAAGGCTGCCCCTTCGCGCCCCGCTGCGCGGAAGCCGGGGAGGACTGCGCCCTGAACCTGCCCGCGCCAAGCGCCCCCGAAGGGGCCGCCGAAGGCGTGGAGATTCGCTGCCTGCACCGGGGAGGGGAACCGTGGCGCTGATCACCGTGGAAAACCTGAAGAAACGCTTCAACCTGGAGGCGGGATTCTTCGCCGCCGCCGGGCGCTACGTCTATGCGGTGAACGGCGTGTCCTTCTCCATAGCGGAACATGAAACCTACGGCCTCGTGGGGGAATCCGGCTGCGGCAAGACTACCACGGCCCGTATGCTGGTACGCTTCTACGAAAGTGACGCCGGTTCTATCCGCTACAGGGACGGCATTGATGCGGCGAAACTCCGGGGGGCGGCGCTGAAAAGATACCGGGAGCGGGTAAAGTATGTTTTTCAGGACCCCGCCCGCTCCCTGGACCCCCGGATGAGCGTCTACGAGGTGCTTACATCGGGTTACCGCTGGTCCTCCTCCTGGCCGGGCCACAGTACGGCGCGCCGGGAAGCCGCCGCGATTCTTGAGGAGACGGGACTCTCCGGGGAGGATCTGGAGCGGCGGCCCGCCGAATTTTCCGGAGGCCAGCGGCAGCGCATCTCTATCGCCAGGGGGCTTCTCATGAAGCCGGAACTCCTGATCTGCGACGAGGTGGTTTCCGCCCTGGATGTTTCGATTCAGGGGCAGATCCTCAACCTGCTCCTGGACATCAAGGAGCGCCGGGGCCTCTCCTTCCTCTTCATTGCCCACGATCTCAAGGCCGCTTCCTGGTTCTGCGACCGCATAGGCGTCATGTACCGGGGGGAACTGGTGGAAGAAGCCGCCGCGGAGGACCTCTACCTCAAGGCCCGGCACCCCTACACGAAGCTGCTCTTCCGGGCGGTAAGCGGCGGCGCAGCGCCCGTGCCGGAGGGCGGCTTGCAGGGAGGCCCGGAGGGCGGCTTGCGGGGGGAGGTAAAGACCGCCCTGGCGGAAATTCCCGGCTGCGCCTTTGCCGAGCGCTGCCCCCTCGCGGAAGAACGCTGCCGCCGGGAAAAGCCGGAATTCCGCGCCGCCGGCCCCGCCGCCCACCGGGTCCGCTGTTTCCGCGCCGGGGAGTAACAATCATGGACCTGGAGATGCTGGAATTCCGCAGCCGGACCTTCAACCGGATCCGCGCCTTTTTCACCGGGCGGGGCTACCTGGAAACGGACACGCCGCTTCTCGCGCCGGACCTGATACCGGAAACCTGCCTGGAAGTCTTCGAGACCCGCTCCCTGCCGCCAAGGGGCAGCCGCAGCCCGGCGCGGCCCCGCTACCTGATCCCCTCGCCGGAAATCTGGATGAAGCGGCTCCTGGCCCGGCACCGGAGGAGCCTTTTCCAGATATGCCGGTGCTTCAGGAACGGCGAGTCCACAGGCCGCCTCCACAGCCCGGAATTTACCATGCTGGAATACTACACCGTGGAGGCGGATTACCGGGACTCCCTCTCCCTGACGGAGGAACTCTTTGCCCGCCTTGCCGGAACCGCCGCCGAAATCACCGGCGAAGCGCCAGCCGAAACGCCAACCCCGCAAGACCCCCTCCTCCCGCCCTTCGAGCGGATCACCGTCGCGGAGGCCTTCGCGCGTTACGCCGGCTTCGATCTCTACGCCGCCGCGGAGGGGGGGCGGCTGGAAGACGAGGCCCGGCGGCTCGGCCTTGAGCCGGCTTCCGGGCTGGACACGGCGGCCCTCTACGACCTGATCTTTATCCACGCTGTGGAGCCCCGCCTCCCCCAGGACCGGGTTGTCGCCCTCATGGACTA
>JAISQV010000096.1 GCA_031273985.1 Spirochaetaceae bacterium
AGAAGGAAAAAAGCGAAGTTTTCGAACAAAAACCTTCGTGTGCCTTCGTGCCCTTCGTGGTTTTTCTTCTTCATTTATGTCCGGTAGTCGAGCTGGATACGGGCGACTGAATAGTTACAATTTTTCATAATATCTTAGGCTTTTTTCACCAGAAGCAGGCACCGCTCGCCGGTGAGAAAGGGGACCGCGTAGGGTAGTGTCTCTGTGGAGCAGCGCTCCGGCAGGGGGCCCAGGGCGGCAAGTTCCGCTTGGGCCTTTTCCCGCCGGCCCTTGTAGGCGGCGAGACAGCCGCCGGGCTTGAGGAGGCGGAGGAGGGCGCGGAACAGGGCCGGGTCCAGGGTCCCCAGGGCGCGGAACACCACCAGGTCAAAGCCGGGCTCCGCCCGGGCCAGGTCCGTCTCCCACACCTCGGCATTGCCGGGGCCCTCCGCGTTGCCGGAGCCCAGCACGGCCAGGGTGTTCCGCAGAAAGCCCGCCCGCCGGCTCATGCGCTCGATGAGGGTGAAGCGCAGGTCCGGGAGGCATAGGGCCAGGGGTATCCCCGGAAGGCCCGCCCCGGAGCCCGCGTCGGCGGCCCTGTAAGGCTCCGCCCCGCCGCGCCGGGGGAAGAGGCGGCGCAGTATCCCCAGGGGGGCCAGGGAATCGAGGATATGCTTTACCACAAGCTCCCGGCGGTCCCGCGCCCCCACGAGGCCCCAGGCGGGGTTGAAAAGTTCAATCTCCGCCATGTAGCGTTCCAGAAGGGCGGCTATCCCCTCCGGGTCTTCCAGGGCCTCCGCCCCGCCGTCTTCCCGGATAATTTCGAGCCCCCGGCGCAGTAAGTCCTCCACCTCTCACCTCCGCCAGTACGCGGGGCTTAGCATGACCAGGGCGGTCCAGAGCTCCAGCCGCCCCGCGATCATCACGAAGGAATAGAACCACTTGAGGAAGTCCGGAAAGGCGCCGAAGTTCTGCCCCGGCCCCGCCGCGCCGAAACCCATGCCCGTGTTCCCCGTCATGGCCAGAGCTATGCTCCCGGCGGAAAGCATATCCAGCCCTGCGGCGGCGGAGACCAGGGCGGCGGCGATCACCGTCAGGGCGTAGAGGCAGACAAAGCCCGCCGCCCCGTGGACCAGGTCCCTGCGGGCCGGCTTCCCGTTGAGCCGCAGCGCGAAAACGCCCCGGGGAAAGAGGGATCGCCGGATCTCATTTCCCGCCTGTTTCCAGAGCAGTACGTGCCGTATCACCTTGATTCCCCCGGCGGTGGAGCCGGAACAGCCCCCGATGAACATCAGGGCCAGGATCACCGCCTGGGCCAGGGGGGGCCACAGCCCGTAGTCGGCAATGACGCTGCCCGTGGTGGAAAGCACCGAGGCCGCCTGGTAGGAGCCGTATCGCAGCGCCTGACCCAGGGAGCCGTAGACCGGAACGAGGGAGCAGCCCAGGATCAGCGCCGCCAGGGCGAAGATAAGCAGGTAGGCCCGGGCTTCCGTGTTGGAGAGGGCCTCCCGGAATTTCCCCCCGCCTATCTTGAGGTACAGGTTAAAGTTCAGCCCCGCTAGGAGCATGAACACCACGGACACCCCGTCAATGAAGGGGGAATCAAAGAAGGCCATCCCCGCGTTCCTCGTGCTAACCCCCCCGGAAGCCATTACGGGAAGGGCGTGGCAGAGGGCGTCGAAGCCGCTCATGCCGCCCAGGCGGTAGAGCAGGAAGAGCAGCGCCGTGAGTATGCTGTAGGCAAGCCAGAGGAATTTCGCGGACGAGGAAAGCCGGGGGTTTTGACGCTCCGCCCCCGGCGCCTCCGCCTTGGCAAGCTGGAAGCCCCCCATGCCGAGGAGGGGGAAGAGCGCTATGGTGAGAACCACTATCCCCAGGCCCCCCAGCCAATGACTCATGCTCCGCCAGAGAAGCAGGGGCCGGGGCAGGGCCTCCACGTCGGCTACGGTGGTGGCCCCCGTGGTGGCAAAACCGCAGGCGCTCTCAAAAACCGAGTCCGTGAAGCTTAGCCCGCTCCCGGAAAGCCAGTAGGGAAAGGCCCCCAGAAGCGCGCAGAGGAGCCAGGCGGCGAAGACCAGAAAAAACCCGTCCGCCTGGGCAAAGGCGGCCTTCCTGTTCCGCACCGCCAGATGCACGGGCAGGGCCGCCAGCAACTCCCCCCCCAGGGGCAGGGCGAAGGCCCGGACCATGACGGCGTCTCCCAGGAGCGCCGCAAAGCCCAGGGGGATGATCATGAAGCCCGCCGCTATGTCCAGAAGAAAGACCAGGGGCTTTATTTTCCGCAGAAATGCCTTCATGCCGCCGCCGCTAAGCCTCCCCGCCCCCGGCGCCGAAGAAACGGCTCATTTCAGCCTCGTTCCCGTTCTTCGTGATCAGGATCACCCGGTCGCCGGGGCTGAACACATCGTCCCCCTTGGGGATGAAGGACCGGTCCCCCCGCTGCACCAGCATCACCAGGGTTCCTTCGGGAAACCGGCAGTCCTTCAGCGCCTTTCCCCCGGCGGGCGCTCCGGGCCCCGTCTCGAATTCCAGAATACCTATCTGCCCCTCCCCCAGCCGGTGGAGCCCCCGGATCCCCCCGCCCATGAGACGGGCAAGAATCGTGTCGACGATGACGGATTTCATGGGGATAACCACATCGATGCCGAGCTGCCGGGCTATGGCCGCGTAGCCCGGACTGGTAACCAGCGCTATGGCCCGCAGCACCCCCCGGCTCTTGAGATAGGCCGCCGTAATGATGTTAAGATCCTGCCGGGCCGTGGCGGTAACGATAAGGTCCAGGTCTCCCAACTGCTCCTCGGCGATAAAATTCTCGTCCGTAATATCTTCGTTGAGCACCAAAAGCTCCGGGAAGCGGTCCGCCAGCTCCCTGCAAACATGGTAGTCCTCCTCAATAATCACCACGCGCCGGTTCTGCCGGGCTATAAATTTCCTGAGCGCGGAAAAAACAGTCCCCCGGCGCTTCCCTTCCCTGGCGAGGAGCCCCTCGGCGATGAGGGTTCCCACCCGGCTGCCCCCGGCTATGCCTATTTTCCGCAGGGGCTTTTCCGCCTGCCCCGCCAGAAGAAAGATACGGTTCATGTCCGCTTCCTGGGCAAGAATGGAAACCCGGTCCCCCCGGAGAAGCACCGTGGAACCCGTGGGAAGTATGCTCTCCCAGTCGTCCCCGCTCTTCCGCTCCACCAGCGTTACGAGACTCTCCGCCGGAAAAACCGTGCGGTAACTCATGAGGGAAAGACCCTCCAGCGCCCCGCCGGCGACATCTATGGTCCCCAGCTCCCAGGCGGTGTCGTGAAAGGAAATGATGTTGCCCATGGCCTGATGCTCTATGGCGTTGAGCACCCAGAGGGAAGCTTCCACATCGGGATGTATGAAATGATCGATGCCGAGGAGCCGCCCGCCCCCCGGCTCAGCGGCCCCGGACCGCTTGGCCCCCGGCTGGTTAAGCCCGGCGTACTCATCGTTCCTCACCCTGGCTATCTTGAGCATCCCCGGATAGCGCGATTCAGCGAGGCCGCAGGTAATCATGTTCATCTCGTCGGAGCCGGTAACACAAACCAGCGCGTCAGCCTTCGCTATACCTGCCTCTTCCAGGGTACGAATACTGTTGCCCTCGCCCTGAATCACGAGGCAATCCATACGGTTTGCCGTATGCCGCGCCCGTTCCCCGTCCGCCTCGATCAGCGAAACATCGTGCTTTTCCTGGATTAGCTGCTTGGCTAACTGGGTCCCCACAGTCCCCGCGCCGACAATAACGATACGCATAAACCCCCGCAGTGTTCACCGAAAAATGCTCAAAACAGGAGAACGCATGGGAGGGGGATGGCACGGCGCAGGCGCCTGTGCCGCGGTCCGCTCGAAACTTCGCCCCTTTGAGGGCTCGTTGTGAGTTCCCCCTACGCCCGGCCCAAGGTGCTGGGCTACCCCCTCTGCGGGTCTTTGAATTGGCCGCGAAAGCGGCCTACTCTGCCCCCGCAACGCCCCCGTTGGGGGGTTCGCCACACCCCAACCCCCCAACGGCTACATTCTTGATTCGATGGTACTGATAAATCAAATTATGTGCAATTGGGGCTGAAACGGTTGAAAAATGGATAAAATGATATACTTGACAAGATTTTATTATTCAATTATGATTAAAAAATGGATATTTTTCTAGAAAAAATAGAAAATATCAAAGAATCCATCCTTAAATATGTGTCGCCAAAATATATATATTTGTTTGGTTCATACGCCTACGGAAAACCAACAGAAAAAAGCGACATAGATATATATATTGTAATCCCGGATAATATATCGAATATATCAGAACTTTATGGAAAAATAATTGGTGATTTGGGCGATAAGAATATATTTTTTATTGATTTATTG
>JAISQV010000165.1 GCA_031273985.1 Spirochaetaceae bacterium
GAGCCTCCCGATTATCGCGGCGGCGCGCTCCCCGTAGCGGTCCGGGTCCGCCTCCGCCGCACGGCCAAGGTACTCTTCCGCTTCCGGCCTTCTGCCGGCGGAAAAGGCGTTGATCCCCCGCGCGTAGAACACCAGGCCCTGATCCGCCCCCTTTTCCAGGGCAAGCCGGTAGAAGTCCTCCGCCGTGGCGTAGTCTTTTCTTTCGTAGGAGATGAGCCCCAGGTAGTAGTAGGGGCTGTGGTGGCCCGGGCGCTGGTTCAGGGCCGCTGAAAAGTTGACTTCCGCGGTGATAAGGTCCTTCTCCGCAAAGGCCCGCTGCCCCTCCCGAAGCAGATCGTTGAAGGTTTTGCGGGAGGCGATGTACGCGTTATAATCCCTTTTCAGGGTGTCCATGTCGTTCCACCGGGAAATGTGCCGGGCGGCAAGCTCCGCGTTATCCTTTGACGACGCGTTTCCCGGAAGCAGCAGGATGATTTCCGCCAGGGTCCTAAAGTAGTCTTCGCTGCCGGTATTGAGAAAGAACGATACCAGCGCCCAGGAGAGCTGCTGAAAATTTTCCGGTATGCCCAGGGAATCGGCCAGGAGCACCAGTTCCAGCGACAGGGACCGGCTGCCGAGGGTTTTTACCCGGTCAAGCCAGGCGAGGTTTTCGGTGTAGTCCAGCTCGCCCAGCACGGGGTCGTAGCGCAGGGAGCTGAAGTAGATGGCAAAGCCCTCCCTGAGCCATGACGGGGGGTTGGTTACAAAGGCCCGGAAAAACTGTATGAAGGATTCCCGGGGAAGCATGAGCCGCTCCTCCGGGCTGCCCCGGTGGATCACCAGTTCCCGGCGCGCGGGGTCCGCATAGTGAAGGTACACGGCGCCGTTCCGCACCGTGCCCAGCCGGGCGCGGACATAGGCGTCGTAGGATTCCCTGTCGCCAAAGGCCCGGACCCGGAGCGGCGGGGAAAGCGCGGCTGTATCGTAGCGAAAGTAACGGTTGTAGAAATTGAAGCGCAGTTCCATCTCCTTGATAAGCTGCGCCGCGTCGTCGCTTCCCCGGTCGGACATGACGTGAAAGAGGGGGTCCCGCGCTTCGAAGGGAGTCGCCGTTGTTTCCTGCGCCCCCGCAGTGAGGGCGCAGAGGAGGAGTAAAACGGGGAGAACTTTTAATGCCATCTTCATCATAATGCTGTCCTTTCTGCCAACTTTTTCATACGCCGCTGCCACTCCCCCGTCCCGCCACCATGCCGGGAACGCTGCCGGGGGGCGTTGCGGGGGGCGTTGCGGGGCTCCCCCGCGTGAGCGGGTTCTTGAGCCCCCCGCTGAGGGGGTAGGGCGCATCCGTGATGCGCCCGTAGGGGGAGACCGCGGCACAGGCGCCTGCGCCGTGCCGTCCCCCTCCCTCTTCATTTTCCTACAAAACCCCTTCTTTTGGAAGGTCCCGCTCACACTATCTTGTCGATAATGATGTTGACTTCCTCGATGAGGATGCCCGTGTAGCGTTCTATGTTGTCGATCACGTACTGCCTGAGTTCGTGGATGTTGCCCCCCAGTTGGGTCCCGTAGGGCACGTCTATGGTGATGACGAGACGGTAGCCCGCTTCGCTGTCTTTGACCTGCATTTTTTTTATTCTGATGTTCTCGTTGTACTCGTCCACGCAGTGGATTACCATTTGGCTCAGGGCCGCCTCGGAGATGCTTACTTTTCCCCGCTTTGAGTATTCCGGGCGCACCACGGATTTTTCGTGGACCTTGGGGACCAGGGCCGGGGCGAGGCCCTTCCGCCGGAAGATTTTTATGGCGTCGTAAAATATGTTGGGGTAATTCCGCTTTACTTCGATGGAAGGGACAGGAATGACGTGCTTTCCCTCGATGCGCCGGGTTCTGATGGCCTTCTCTATTTCTTCCTGGGTGGCTATGTCCTCAATCTTGATCACCTTGCCGGGAACGGGGAGTTGCAGCCGGGCGGCGATTTTGTTGACCATCTTTTCCGAGGTGCCCAGGATCAGTATCTTGTCCACTTTTTCGCTCTGGAGTTTCCGGGCCACTTCGTCCCGGTGGGCTTTTTCGTCGAACACCGCCACCTTTACCGCGGCGAGGAAGGTTTTTTCTTTTTTCGCCGAATGTCCCGCAAGAATGCGGTTGTCCCGGATTAAAAGGCCGTCGTCAATGATAAAATTGATGCCGTATTTTTGGGCGATGAGCTTTGCCCGGAAGCTCTTGCCCGTGCCGCTTGCACCGATGAGGGCGTAAACTTTTATCCGCTTGAGGAACCAGAGTATATTCCAGAACATACTTCAGGGGCCCTTATCCCCTCAGAATACGGTTTCCACCCCGCGCATCTGAACCGGCGCTTCTTATAGTATACCGGAAGCGGCGGCATTATCAACGGCGGGCGGAATAATGCCAGGGTTAGCGCATATAATTTTTAATTACCGCGAAATAACAAAAATCCGAAGAATTTTAACCACAAAGGAACACAAAGGCGCACTTTCCCGCTATGGACTAAAGGGAAAGTAAAGGTTTTTGTTAGAACGCTTTTTTCCTCCCTTCGTGTCCTTGGTGCCCTCTACTTTTCCTCTACTTTTCCTCAGTTCCATAGCGGAAAAGTTCCATAGCGGAAAAGTGGTTGTTTTTTCTTCAAAAATTGAGCGCCTTCAAGGTATTTCCGGGGTTCATTTAGTTTATATGCGCTGTTCCTGCATGATAATGCTAATTCCCGGCGTCTCTTCTGCCGAAAATCCAGAAAGGATAATGTAGATGAACGGAAAACCCGATTGCCGTACCGGAATCACCAGGCGGGTCCTCCTCGCAGTCGCCCTGGCGCTCTTTCTCCAGGCCCCGCTTTCCGCCCAAAATCAGGCCCGCCTGGAGGTCCCGCAGGCGGCTCTTTCAACCCGGCTGCAAAGCGGGGTGGGCCTCTATGGCCGGGGTATGTGGCCCGAGGCGCTGGCGGAACTGCGCCGCGCCTACCTGGAGGGAACGAATCCCTCGCAGAAGGCGGAAGCCCTGTACTGGATAGCCATGACGGAGCTTGGGGCCGCGCATTATGAGGAATCCGTCCGGGCCATGGACGAATTGCAGCGCCTCGCTCCGGGCAACACCCGTTACGCCGAGGTTCCCTATCACCGGGGCAGGGTTTACTATTATCTGGGCCGTTTTGACGAGGCCATAGTCCTGTTCAGGAGCTTCATCGACAGTATCGCGGTGGATGTGCCCGGCGAAAATGCCCGCAAGCCCGCGGCCCTGTACTGGATGGGGGAGTGCCTCTA
>JAISQV010000325.1 GCA_031273985.1 Spirochaetaceae bacterium
CGGCCTCCTGGGCGGGCGCCAGGGGCAGCAGCAACAGCAGCGCCGCGATACCGAAAAAATACGCCTTTGTTTTCATTACCACCTCACTTTGTGATGTCCCATTCCCAATTTTCCGCCCCTTGGAGCCCCCGTCAGAAGCCCTCTCTGGAGGCCCTCCTCAGAGGCAGCTCGCTATGGCGCTTTCCAGGGCCACCAGGTCCGGCTCTATGATTGCCACCGGATCGGCCCGCTCATGCAGCAGCGCCAGCCCGTGGGGAACCTTGAGCACCTGTCCCGTGGCCTCCTGCATGGTCTTGGCCTCCTTGGCGGGGTGCCCCGTGGCAAGCACCACGATGTGGCTCAGGGGGTCGAAGGACTTGCTCAGCCCCTCCGCCGCCGCAAAGGCCACCGCCGTGTGGGGGTCTATGGGCACATGATAGGTCTTCCAGACCCTCTCTATGGCCGCCAGCGTGGCGTTGTCGTCCACCGCCGCGGGGCACACCATGTTCCGCATCACCGCCGGGGCTTCGGCGTAAAAGGCGGCGAGACGCTCGAAGTTGGCGGGGCTGCTCACGTCCAGCGCCGGGGAGCGGGTTGCCACCGTTGGTTTGGGGATGAAGGGTTTTCCCCGCAGGTAATCCCCGAAGGGATCGTTGCGGTTCATGGCGGCGATGAAGCCGTTGACGGGCATACCGAACTTCCACGCATAGAGCCCCGCCATGAGATTCCCGAAGTTGCCCGAGGGCACGCTGAAAACCAGATCCCCCTGGAGCTGCTGCTTGACCTTGATGAAGCCGTAGAGGTAGTACATCGCCTGGGGGAGGAGCCGGCCTATGTTGATGGCGTTGGCGCTGGTTATGCCGTGGCGTTCCGCGTAGGGCCGGTCATTGATCACCGCCCGCACAAGATTCTGGCAGTCCTCGAAGGTCCCCCGCACCTGGATGGGGATGATATTGCCGCCGTTGGGCACAAAATCCGCCGGTTTGAGCCCCCGGATCGGCCCGGAGGGGTAGAGAATCACGCTTATCATCCCCCGGCGGCGGGCAAAGGCCGAGGCTATGCTCACCCCCGTGTCGCCCCGGCTGGCGGATATAAGCATGGCCCGGCCCGAATTTTTCAGCAATTCTTCCAGGACGGCGGCCAAAAATGCTATGCCGAAGTCCTTGAAGACCCCCGTCGGGCCGTTGTAGAGGGTTAAAAGCGAATACCGGTCATCCAGGCGGACCAGTTCCGGTTCAAAATCGAAGGCGCTCTCCGCCACCCTGGAGGCGGAGAAGGGGTTCAGCTCCCCCTGCAGCATGATGGGCGCCACGGAGGCCACCAGCTCCGGGTAGGTGGTTCCGGAATTCATGTAGAGGAAGAACTGGCGCAGGTCCATCAGCGAAGCAGGAACATAGAGCCCGCCGTCGGGCAAACAGCGGAGCACGGCCTCCTTGAAAGAAACCGTCTCCGCCTCCGAGCTGGTCGATCTAAAAAGCATCGTCTTATACTCTAGAAGCTCCGGCCCCAATCGGCAAGGTGTTACATGAAAGGAACGGTGTTTTGAACGACTGCGATACGATTCCCGGGCCGGGAATGGCCAGGGGTTGCTGAAGCCGCTCTGCGGCTTCAGCTTGGGAGAGAGTACGGGGCGTTGCGGGGTGTCCCCGCAGAGGGGGTAGCCCGGCACCTTGGGCCGGGCGTAGGGGGAGACTTCCCCCTTCCTCACTCATCCTTCATCCCTTCTCCCTCCTCACTTATCCGCCTTTCTTGTTCAAGAACACTAATTCTGATAGGGTGGCTCATCTATGATTGTCATGAAGTTTGGGGGGAGTTCCGTTGCGAACGCGGAGCGGCTGCGTCATGTGGGCCGGATCGTGGCGGAGCGGGCGGCGCGCAGGCCCGTGGTGGTGCTTTCCGCCATGGGGGACACCACGGATTATCTTCTGGAGGCGGCGGAGCGGGCTCTGTCCGGCGGCGGCGTTTCTATAGAAAGGATTGAAGCGCTGCACCTGGGGGCGCTGGGCGATTTGGCGCTGCCGGAGGGTACCGCCGGGGAGGTCCGCGCCCTGCTTTCGGAGCTCCGCAGCCTGCTTCAGGGTATATCGCTGACCGGGGAGCTTACCGCCCGCACGAAGGACCACCTCGTCTCTTTCGGGGAGCGGCTTTCCGTGCGCATCGCCGCGGCGTGGTTCCGGCAGGCGGGGCTGGAGGCGGCGGCCTACGATGCCTGGGACGTGGGCTTTGTGTCGGATTCCCATTACGGGCAGGCGGAGCTGGACCGGGAAAGCTGGGACCGGGTGAGGGCGAAGCTTGTGCCGCTTCTGGACGCGGGGATTCTGCCGGTGGTTACGGGCTTCATAGCCC
The DNA here is from genome assembly GCA_031273985.1 of Spirochaetaceae bacterium. Taxonomy (GTDB): domain Bacteria; phylum Spirochaetota; class Spirochaetia; order Treponematales; family Breznakiellaceae; genus JAISQV01. Next base: position 2,326 of record JAISQV010000325.1, read on the forward strand.
GGGACGGGCGGGGCAGCATTACGACGCTGGGCCGGGGCGGCTCGGACCGTTCCGCCACGATCATTGCCGCCGCGCTGGAGGCGGAAGAGGCGCAGATATGGAAGGATGTGGACGGCATTCTGACCGCGGACCCCCGTCTGGTGCCGGAGGCCCGCCCGGTGGAGGCCGTCACCTACGAGGAGGCCCAAGAGTTGGCGTACTTCGGCTCCCAGGTGCTCCACCCCAGGGCCATGCAGCCCTGCCTCAAGACCAATACGCCCGTGGTGGTGAAGAATTCCTACAATCCCGAAGCGGCGGGCACCCGGATTGTTCCCTTCCTGCCCAGGCCGGCGGACCCGGTGCGGGCGCTGACCACGCGGAAGAATGTAACGCTCATCGATATTGTTTCTACCCGTATGGTGGGGCAGCCGGGCTTTCTGGAGCGGGTCTTTGCCGGTTTTGCCCGCAGCGGTATTTCCGTGGATATGGTGGCCACCAGCGAGGTGTCCGTGTCTTTGACCCTGGATTCGCTCAACGAGATCAACGGGGTGGAAGAGGAGCTTTCCCGCTTCGCCACGGTGGAGGTCAAGACCGGCAAGGCCATTGTTACGATCATAGGCGATGTGAGCCGCTCCTCGGAGATTCTGCGGCGGGCCTTCGGGGTCTGCATGGACCTGGGCGTTCAGGTGCAAATGATCTCCCAGGGGGCGAGCAAGGTGAATCTAAGTTTTATCGTGGATGACACCCAGGCGGACATCGTGGTCCGGGAGCTGCACAAAAACTATTTTGAATAACGATAATTCCAGGGCGCGGAAGGAAGGGAGATAATGGATAAGAGATAGAAGAGAAGAATTTAACCACGAAGGCGCACGAAGGAAGAAAGATGATTACGAAAGAACAGGAAAAAACCGCTGAAAGACGGGGGACGGAGGGTTGCCCTTTAAGCTTCTTCACTTTGTGCTCTTCGTGTCCTTCGTGGTTCCTGTTTTTGGGGATTTCCATTCAGTCAGGAATTGCGGGGCAAGTTTAGCTCAAAGCGGCAGGGAAGGAGGCGCGGCGTGAACATAGCGCTTATTGGTTACGGAAAGATGGGGAGGCTGCTTGAGGAGCGGGCTCTGGAGCAGGGACACCGTATCGTCGCCGTGGTGGAGCCCTTTGCCAGGGGAACCGCCGCCTCCGGAGCGCCGGTGGGGAAGAGCATACCTGAGATGGAGGCCCTGGCCGGGCCGGGCGGCGGGGCGGATGTGGCTGGCGGGGCGGATGTGGCTGGCAACGTCATGGCTGACGCGGCCTTCGAGTTTACCCGGCCTGATGAGGCGGCGGGGCATATTCTGGCCCTGGCGGAGCGGAGGATTCCAGTGGTGGCGGGGACCACGGGCTGGCTTTCCCGGCTGGAGGAGGTAAGCCGGGCGGTGGAAAGGGCCGGCTCATCCCTGCTCTGGGCTCCCAACTTTTCTTTGGGGGTGAACCTCTTTTACCGCATCGCCGCCTATGCGGCAAAGATAGCGGACCCCTTTGCCGACTACGACGTGGGCGGCTGGGAGGCCCACCACAAGGGGAAGGCCGACAGCCCGTCGGGGACCGCCAGGACGCTGGTGGAGGGGGTGCTGGCCGCCATGAGCCGGAAGAAGTACGCCCGCTACGAGAGCCTGGAGGGGGCGCCGCCGCCGGAGATGATTCATTTTCCCAGCCTGCGGGTGGGCTCCATGCCGGGGCGGCACACGCTGTTTCTCGATTCCCCGGCGGACACCATAGAAATTACCCACACGGCCCGCAGCCGGGAAGGTTTTGCCGCCGGGGCCCTGCGGGCGGCGGAATGGCTGCTCAACTGTTCCGGGCCGGGCGGGGAGGCGGGAAAACCGAGGCCGGGGGTCTTTACCATGGATGATGTGCTGGCGGACATTCTCGGTAAGGAATAAGGGAGGAGTTAGAAAAGAGAAAAAGGGATGGCCCCGTGTACGGCGGGGCGGGAAGCGAAAAAAATGTTAAAACTACTAAAAGGAGCGGATAAGCCCGGAAAATTTCCTCCAGCTCCGTTGAATGAAGGGCCCGCAGCGGATATGGTGGAGAAATGACGATTCTTGAGGCTATTGTTCTGGGGGCGATTCAGGGGATCACCGAATTTCTCCCGATAAGCAGTTCCGGGCACCTTGTGCTTTTGCAGCGTATACTCGGTATTTCAGGACCTGTCCTGCTCTTTGATACGATGCTCCATGTGGGAACCCTGGCGGCGGTGGTGGTGGTACTGCGGCGGGACATTGGGGCCCTGTTGCGGCGTATAGTCCAGCCCCTTACGGGCTTCCTGATTCTGGGGACCATCCCCACGGTGGCGGCGGCGCTTATTCTGAAGGACAGGATAACGGCGGCCTTTGAGTCCGGGGAATATCTGGGCTTCGCCTTCCTCCTTACCGCCCTGGCGCTGCTCGCGGCGGAGGGCCTTTCCCGGCGTTCCGGCATTATCCGTCCGGGGGAAGCCATGAGCCCCCTCGACGCACTAATCGTGGGGATATGTCAGGCTGTGGCAATCATCCCCGGCGTATCCCGTTCCGGGCTGACCCTTTCGGGGGCCCTTTCCCGAAAGCTAAACCGGGACTATGCGGCGCGCTTTTCCTTCCTTCTGTCCATCCCGGCCATTACCGGAGCCCTGGCCTTGCAGCTCCTCGATCTACGGGGGCAAAACGGCCCGGCGGAGACCGTGGGGATCGAGGCGCTTATCGCGGGGACCGCCGCCGCCGCTGTGGTGGGCTTCTTTGCCGTGCAGCTCATGCTGCAAATCGTGCGGAAACACTCGCTCTGGGGCTTTGCCGTTTACACGGCGGTGCTGGGGACCATGATTCTGGCGGACCACTACCTGGTGGGAATGTTCTTTTAGGCCGCTTGGGGACATACCGCGGCGCTCCAGGAAGCATCCGGCCAAAGCGGCGGCGCGGGGAGACAAGGTGACGGACTACGGAAAAAGCGATTTTTGGGCGCTCCGGGCGCAAAAGGAACATTATCCCGCGCGTTCGGTCTACAAGCTCAAGGAGATGGCCGAAAAATTCGCCCTGCTCCCGGCGGACCCGGCGGGTTTCCGCGTCCTGGACCTGGGGGCCGCGCCGGGGAGCTGGAGCCTCTTTCTGCTCAGGGAATTTCACCGCCGTTTCCGCCCCGGCCCCGGCAGGGTCCCGCCCTTTCTCGCCGCGGCGGACCTGGCCCCCCTCTCCCGCCGCTACGACGGGGGGCTCTTTGAGGGGGAGGGGTTTTTCTTCCTGCAGGGGGATTTTACCAGGCCGGAAAACCGGGAGACCCTGGCCGGGCGGGGGCCCTACCACCTGATCCTGAGTGACGCCGCCCCGGCAACCACGGGAAACCGCGCTGTGGACACGGAACGATCCCTCGTCCTGGCCGAGGAGGCCCTGGCCTACGCGGAAAGCGCCCTGGCCCCCGGCGGCTCCCTGGTGATGAAGGTCTTCCAGGGCGGGGACACCGCGGGCCTCCTCAGGCAAATCCGGGCCCTCTTTGCCACGGGCAAGGCCTGCAAACCCCAGGCCTGCCGGACGGGCTCCTTCGAGACCTACTACCTGGGCCTGGGGCGCCGCCTGAGGGAGAACAATTGACCAACCCAGCGGACGAACCGCTTATCCATCGGTTTTGGGAAAGGCGGGGCTCAGGGGCCCTCAAGGCGGGCGGCCACGGCGTCCACAAATTCCCAGGAATCGAGGGCCCGAGCCGGGGCGGGATCGGCGAGGCGGGCCAGATCGCCGGTCATGTCCCCCTCGGCAATGGCCTTGAGGGAGGCCGCCTCAAGACGCCGGGCGAAACCGCCGAGCGCGGGGAGGCCGTCCAGTTCCCCCCGGCGCGCCAGGGCGCCGGTCCACGCGAAGATCAGCGCCACGGGGTTGGTGCTGGTCTTTTCACCCTTCTGCCAGCGGTAGTAATGCTGCTGCACCGTACCGTGGGCCGCCTCGTACTCCGTAACGCCCGTGGGGGAAACCAGGACGCTGGTCATCATGGCGAGGCTCCCGAAGGCCGAGGCCACAAGATCGCTCATCACATCGCCGTCATAGTTCTTGCAGGCCCAGAGTATCCCCCCCTCGCCCCGGACCACCCGCGCCACGGCGTCGTCTATCAACGTGTAGAAAAATTCCACCCCCGCCGAGGCGCAGGCTTCCGCGTACTCGGCCTCGTAGACCTCCCGGAAAATTTCCTTGAAGCGCCCGTCGTAGGTCTTGGAGATGGTATCCTTGGCGGCAAACCAGAGGGGAAGTTTTTCGGCCAGGGCATAGTTGAAGCAGGATCGGGCGAAACTCCTTATGGAGCCGTCCAGATTATGAAGCCCCTGCACGATACCGCTTTCCGCCATATCCGCCACAAGAATGCGCCGCTCCGGGCCGCCTTCCCGGGGGCGGTAGACCAGTTCCACCGTGCCGGGCCCCGGTATGGCCATCTCAGCGGCCTTGTACACATCCCCGTAGGCGTGGCGGCCTATGACGATGGGCTTCTTCCAGCCGGCCACGCTGGGCTTCACGCCGGGAATGGGGATGGGCCTGCGGAACACGGTGCCGTCAAGAACCGCCCGTATCGTGGCGTTGGGGCTGGGGTGCAGCGCCCTGAGCCGGTACTCCGCCTGCCGCGCAGCGTTACTGGTGATGGTGGCGCACTTGACCCCCACACCCCGGCGCTTTATCGCCTCCGCCGCCTCCACGGTAACAGCGTCGTCCGTGGCGTCCCGGTTCCCTATGCCCAGATCGTAGTATTCGGTCCTGAGGTCCACCCAGGGCAGGATAAGCCGTTCCTTGACCAGCGCCCAGAGCACACGGGTCATCTCGTCCCCGTCAAGCTCGACCAGGGGCGTCTCCATCTCAATCCGCGAAGCCATATACCCTCCGTTTGAAGATCAGCGAGCCTCATTATACCGGGCATCATGGGGAGGGAGAAGGGAGGAGGGAGGGGCGCATCCCCGCCGAAGGCGGGGACCGGGCTATCGCTTCAATCTTTTGCCTGCGGCAAAAGGATTTCCGCTCTATCAGCCCCTTCGGGTCTGGCAATTATAGGAAAGGATTCAGGCGCTGCTATTCAGCAGCGCGGAATTGTCCCTTGCGCGAAGCGCCGCGGGGGGTCCGGGGGGGTATCCCATCTGCGTTTACTTAGAATTTTTATAACCACGGACCTCACGGAAAACACGGACTTTTGCTTCGATATTCAGAATTTACACCTCGATTCTTCATCTGTTTGTGAGAAAATAGAGAAA
>JAISQV010000073.1 GCA_031273985.1 Spirochaetaceae bacterium
ACATGGATGAATACCGTGCAGGGGCCGGGATTCTCGATGAGGCAGTCCCGCAGGGGGTAGAGGTTCTCCTCCGAGGCCGCCAGCACCGGGGATATGCGGATGTGCAGCTCCCGGAAGGCAGGACCTCCGCCCGGCTCGCCGCCCGTGACGCCTGGCGCCCCGCCTCCGGCGGGCTCCGCCGCGCTGCTTTTCAGCGCAGCGCTCCTCACAGCCTTGCCCGCCGCCTCAAGCCGGGCGGCCCGGGACTGCAGCTTTTTCAGGTCCAGCACGGAGTTGACGATAAAGCTGGGTTTGGCCCGCTTGGCGTCAAGCCTGCCCCGGAGGGCCGCGGGGCCTTCCACGGCAAGATCATCCTGGCAGCCCTTCCAGACCTTGCCGAAGAAGGTCAGGTCCACTTCGCCGTTGTAGTCCGCCAGGGAGCCGAAGGCCATGGCATTGCCCTTCTTGTCCGTGATGGGCTTGATGCTCTTGATGATCCCCAGGATAACATAGTCCCCCTCCGGGGCCTTATCTATCCTGCCCAGGTCCAGGGTAATGTTTTGCTCCCAGGCGGCCCGGTAATCGTCCAGGGGGTGCCCTGAAAAATAAAAGCCTATGAGCTCCTTTTCCGCCTCAAGCTGATCCGCGTGGTCCCACGCGGGGAAGGGCTCGAAGGTGAAGTCCGGGTAGGTCTTCTCCCCCGTCTCCTCGAAAAGGCTGGACTGGCCGAATTTCTTGTCTTCTTTCTTGCTCTGGGCGTACTCCACGGCCCGTTCCAGGTTGCCCTGGAGCAGCGCCCGGCCTGCCGCAGGCTCCGCCGCTTTTCCCGCCGCCGCGCCGGCGATTCCCGCGGGGACCAGGCCGTCGAAGGCGCCGGTCCGGATGAGCAGCTCCACCACCTTCTTGCCCACGGCCTTTATGTCCACCCGGTCCAGAAATTCGAGAAAGTCCCTGAAGGGCCCCCCCTCCCGGCGGCAGTTGACTATCTCCTCCGCCGGGCCGTGGCCTATGCCCTTGATCCCCAGAAAGCCGTAGACGATGCGGCCGTTTACCACGGTAAAATACTTGTCCGAGCGGTTCACATCCGGCGGGTCTATGGCTATGCCCATCCTCCGCGCCTCGTCTATGTACTGGGGCAGCTTGTCCACGGAGTTGATCTCGTTGGTCAGGTTGGCCGCCATGAATTCCACGGGAAAATTGGCCTTGAGGTAGGCCGTCTGGTAGGCCAGCGCCGCATAGGCCGCAGCGTGGCTCTTGTTGAAGCCGTAACCGGCAAAGGGAATCAGAATCTCGAAGATCCGGTCCGCGTCGGCGGCGCTGTAACCCCGGCTCAGGGCCCCGGCGATGAAGCGCTCCTTCTCCTGCACCATGACGGACATCTTCTTCTTGCCCATGGCACGGCGCAGGAGGTCCGCCTGCCCCAGGCTGTAACCGGCGATGATCCGGGCCACCTGCATGACCTGCTCCTGGTAGACGATGACCCCGTAGGTTTCCCGGAGTATCCCCTCCAGGCTGGGGTCCGGGTAGGTGATCGCCTGGCGGCCCCACTTGGAATCGACAAATTTGGGTATGTTGTCCATGGGGCCGGGCCGGTAGAGGGCGTTCAGGGCGGTAAGATCCGCTATGCTTGTGGGCCGGGCCTGCTTCAGGACATTCTGCATACCCTCGGATTCAAACTGGAACACCCCGGCGCTCCTCGCCTCGCCCAGCATCCTGAAAACCGCCTCATCGTCCTCCGGGACCCGCTCAATATCGAAGCCCGCGTAGCCCTCCCCCCGGCGGCGGATCAGATCCACCGTGTTCTTTATCAGGTCCAGGGTCTTCAGCCCCAAAAAATCCATTTTGACGAGGCCGAGGCGCTCTATCACGTCCATGGTGTACTGGCTCGCGATGATCCCGTCCTTATCACGGTAAAGGGGCACATAGTCCATAAGGTCCGTCTTGCCTATGACTATGCCCGCCGCATGGAGGCTGGCGTTACGGTTCTTGCCTTCCAGCCTCCGGGCTATGGCGAAGAGCTCCGCATAGCGGGGCTCCTCTTCCAGCTCCCGCAGCCGGGGCTCGTCGCGGAAGGCTTTTTCCAGGGTTATCTTGGGGTCATCCGGGACGAGCTTCGTTATCATGTTGGACTCGTCCAGGCTGATGTCCAGGGCACGGGCCACATCCTTGATGGCGGCCTTGGCCTTCATCGTGCCGAAGGTGATGATCTGCCCCACCCGGCGGGCGCCGTACTTTTCGGTAACGTAGCGGATCACCTCCTCCCGGCCCTCGTTGGCAAAGTCAATGTCAAAATCCGGCATGGAGATACGATCCGGGTTGAGGAACCGCTCAAAGAGCAGATCGTACTTCAGAGGGTCCAGGTCGGTGATTCGCAGGGCGTAGGCCACGATGGAGCCCGCCCCGGAGCCCCGCCCCGGGCCCACGGGGATACCGTGCTCCTTGGCCCAGTTGATAAAGTCCGCCACGATGAGAAAATAGCCCGTGTAGCCCATCTTGATGATCACGTCCAGCTCGTAGTCCGCCCGCTCCGTGATGGCCTTCCAGCCCTCCCCGGCCTCCCCGGCCTCCCCGCTTTCCTGCGGGTAGCGCCGGACAAGCCCCTCCTGGGTAAGGTGCCTCAGATAGGCGCCCTCCCCGGAAAAGCCCTGGGGAATCTCAAAATCCGGGAGCTGCGGCCCCGGCTCGGGAATCTCCGTGATGCAACGCTCCGCGATCCGCACCGTATTGGCAATGGCCTCGGGGTATTCCGGGAAGAGCGCCGCCATCTCGTCGCCGGTCTTGAAATAAAATTCCTGCCCCTCAAAACGGAGGCGCTTCTCGTCGCTCCGCTTCGCCTGGGTCCCCACGCAGAGCAGAATGTCCTGGGCCTCCGCATCGGCGCGTTCCAGATAGTGAATATCGTTAGTGGCCACCAGGGGAATCCCGGTACGCCGGGACAGGGCCGCCAGGGCCGCGTTGACCTTCTTTTGGTCCGCGATGCCGTGGTCCTGAATTTCCAGATAAAAATGCTCCGGGCCGAAGAGGTCCCGGAACCACAGGGCCTTTTCCTCAGCCTCCGCCTCCTTCCCGTCGAGAATAAGCAGGGGAATCTCCCCGGCTATGCAGGCGGAAAGGCAGATCAGCCCCTCGTGGTAGCGCTCCAGCAACTCCCGGTCTATGCGGGGCTTATAATAGAAACCCTCGGTATAAGAATACGAAGAGAGGCGCACCAGATTCCGGTAACCCTCCGGCGAAGCGGCCAGCAGCACCAGATGGTAGTACTTGTTCCCGGACTCGCTCCCCTTCCGCTCCTTCCGGGACCCCGGCGCCATATAAAACTCACAGCCCACGATAGGGTGCACCGGCGCCTGACCCTCCGGCAGCGGGTGGTCCTTATGCCCCCGGCAGGCATCGACAAACTTGATCGCCCCGAACATATTCCCGTGATCCGTCAGGGCCAGGTGCTTCATTCCCAGCGCCGCCGCCTTTGCGGCCAGGGCCTCCACCGAAGCGGCCCCGTCCAGCAGGGAAAAGTCGGAATGTACGTGGAGATGAACAAAATCGGTCATTGCCCTCATTGTAACCCCATTCCCGCCGCGATTTCCAGTAGCCGGGCAGGAATCAGGAGGGCTCCCCCGCGCAAGCGGGTTCTTGAGCCCCCTACGCTCCAGCCTCCTCGGGCCTGCGGCCCTGCGGGGTCTTCCGCTACCCCCGTGCGGGGGAGTCCCCCCGCAACGCCCCGTACTTCTCTCCCCGGCTTTCCCCCGCCCGCTTGCAAGAGAGGCGGCGGCCCGGTAAATTTACCCCGTGGCGGTAAAACGAAGCACCCGCAGGCCCGGCGCCCCGCGCCGCAGAAAGCCTGCCCAGAAGGTTCCTGCAAAGTACCTCTTCTGGCTTGTCTTTATTTTTCTTGTAACGTGCCTCTTCCTGCTGAACTGGCGGCTGATACGGAGAACCGTTACGGAAACAGGCTTTCTGGACCGCCTGCTCCGGCGGGAACGTGAAGACACCTCCTTCCTCACGGAACCGGCCCTGCCGCCGGAGCCCGCCGCCGGAGCCCCGGACAGCGGAGCCCCCCCGCAGACAACGCCGCCCCGCCCTGCTCCGCCGGTCTCCCCGCCGGCAGCCCAGCCCCCGGCTCAGCCCGCCCCGGCTGCGTCTCCCCCGGCGGCGGTTCCCCCGCCCCGTCCGCCTGCGGAGCCTCCGGCGCAGCCCGCTGCCCGCCCCGCCCAGCCGGCGGAGCCCGCAGCCCGCCCGGCGCCGCCCCCGGTCCAGCCAGCTCCGCCCGCAGCCCAGCCCGCCACCCGGTACATCTACCTGATGAGGGTGGACCGGGACGGGGCCATTTCCCGAAGCCCGGCGGCGCGGACCCTGCCCGTATCGGATTCCCCCATGCTGGACGCCCTGAACGCCCTGCTCCAGGGTCCCACCGAGGCGGAGGCGCGGGCCGGGCTCCGCAGCCTGATACCCGCGGGAACCAGAATCCTCAGCGCCTATGTCAGGGATTCCACCGCCTACATCAGTTTCAGCGAAGAATTTCAGTTTAATCCCTATGGCGCCGAAGGCTGGGCATCCCAGGTCCGGCAGGTAGTGTGGACGGCCACGGAATTTTCCACCGTCAAAAACGTGCAGATCCTCATTGAGGGGCGGCGGATCGGTTATTTAGGCGAAACCCTCTGGGTTGGGGACCCCTTAAGCCGGGACGATCTCTAGCCGCCGAACTTTGCTACCCTGGCGACGGAAAGGGCCCGGCCGGTTTCGCGGTCTATCTCCACGACGACGCCGGTCATTACTTCCCGCAGGCCGGGGCCGGGCTTTGCCGGCTCCATGTGGTAGGGAACCTGGGTCCGGGTCTGGTCCAGGCATATTTTGGTATCCATGCCTATAACGGCCCCGGCAACGCCGGTCATGCCCAAATCGGTGATATAGCCGGACCCCCTGGGCAGGATTCGCTCATCCGCGGTTTGTACGTGGGTGTGGGTCCCGGCGATAAGGCTCGCCCGGCCATCAATAAAATAGCCCAGGGCTTCCTTCTCCCTTGTGGATTCCGCGTGGAAATCCACGAGGATGGGGCCGGTGAAGGGGGAGTCCGGCAGGAAGCCGCCGGACTCGTAGAGGGGATGGGCGTCCGAGGCCGTGGCGGAGCCGAGGCCGTTGAAAATAGCGTCAAACGCTCTGAAGGGACAGTCGATGGGCGTCATTTGCTCCCGGCCCTGCAGGTTGATAACCACCCAGGGGACCCCCGCTTTTTCCATGAGGGCCCATCCCCGGCCTACGGTCCCGGCGGGATAGTTGGCGGGCCGGAGTATTCGCGGCTCCTTCTCCATGACGGGCCAAAATTCCCTCTTCTCCCACACATGATTTCCGGAAGTTACCATGTCGGCTCCGGCGGAAAGGATGCGCCGCAGGGTTTTTTCCGTAAGGCCGAAGCCCTTGGCGGCGTTTTCTCCGTTGACCACCACAAAATCGGCGCCGTATTCACGAATCGCCGCGGGGAGCAGCCCTTCCAAAGCATCCAGCCCGCTGTCCCCAACCACATCCCCAATCATCAGGGCTTTTACAACCGCCATCGTTTGACTCTCCTGCCGCATCACGGGGAAACCACCGTTTTCTCCGCTTCCATCATAACCGTAAAAAAAGATCGTGGGGAGGGGGCGCTTTGCCTCACGATAAGAGGGGCGCATCCCCGCCGGCATACCGGCGGGGACCGGGCTATGCGGGGCTCCTCTATCGCTCCGGCCCCGGTGTTTCACACCGGGTCTGCCCTTCGGGCACGCCTCCTATCCCTTGCGCGGAAGAGCTCGCTGGGGAGGCCCGCGTGGACACTCCATAATTCGCGTTAATTCGCGCCTTCGCGGACTCTTTTGTTTATATGCGCCGGCGCTGCAAGGCGGGCTGTGAGTTTAGTAGCCGAAGCGGAGGCCCGCAGAGACCCCCAGCCCCTTGTCGTTAAAACTGCCCACAAAATCATGACCCCTGAGGGATAAGCGGGTGTACAGTTCCACAACCCGGAGGTTGAACATGAGGGAGACCGCCTGCTGCCAGATCTGCTCCCGATAGGCCGTGGAAAGACTCAGGGAGAAGCCTTTGCGAATATTGATCTGCCCTTCAAGACCGGCGCTCAAACGGACCTGGCTTTGACCGGGGGCCAGGGGCAGGGAAAAGCCAATAAGCGGCCGTATAACAAAAAGCCCCGTTCCCGCGGGCCGGTATTCGACAAAGAAGTCAACGAACAGGGGCCTCACGACCCAAAAATGTTCATCCTCCGAATGGACCGTTTTCATGTCCGGGTAATCCGGCAGGTTGAAGCCGCCGCCGGAAAGAAAGCCGAACATCTCATCCAGCCTGTAGTTGACGCCGTCTGCGTATACGCGCATCAGGCGCCTAAGCCGGACCGGCAGGATGGGAATATGATCGATTTCCATACCGAGATTGAGTTTGGGCAGGAGGGAATAGACCGCTTCTACCTGAAGGTCCAGTCCCAGGGGTATCCCCAGGGGGATATTCTTGTCCGGCAGGGAAAACCCGCCTTCCTCAAGGGAAGCCGCCGAATAAATATTCATCTGTATGGCGCTCAGGACCAGCTCTCCGCCGGGGCCGCTGGTGTCTATCCGGTAGGAAATTTCCGGCGGCGGCATATAGATGAGGGGGCTAAACAAGGCAAGCCCCGCATTGATGCGCAGCCGCTTTATGGGAAAGCCCGCTCGTATCCCCGTCTCCAGAAAGACGCTGCCCCCAAAGCCGAGAACCCCCTCGAGAGTCCGGAATTGGTCGTTCCCCTCCTTGAGGAAGCGGAGCAGTGCATCGGAGGCCCGGAAGCGGCCGGAAGTTTCAACCCCGGCAAAGAGGCCGAAGCTCAGGGGGCCTGTGTTGACATTGAAAAAGAGACCCCCTTCGGCAAAACCCTGCATCATCATGCCGGCGACGGAAATTTTGGTAAAATCCATGACGACGGTTCCGCGGGAGTTGAAAATGTCTCCCAGACCGAGGAGATTGTTGGTAACACCTGCGCCCGCATCGACACCCAATTCCGCGATCCGGTGGGGCTCCCCGCCCGGGGCAGGGAAGATCCCCAGAGCGGCCAGTACGCAAAGCAGAAACGCTTTCTTCAATTTTGCCCTGTTTCTAAAAGGTTTGGTTGATTAAGGCCTTAACGGTTACGCCGAGGTTTATTTCCAGGGGACTCGCGGCGGTGTCGTAGCGGCGCTTGATGTCAATGCGCTGGCCCTTTCCGAGTACGGCCCGCGCCCAAAGGAAAAAGGGGTTGGCCGCCGCCTGGGCCTTTGAGATTTGGATCTTCGACGGTCCTTCCAGGTTGATTTTCCCCAGCGTGATGACCGGATCGGAGAGGAACGCGGGTTTTGGCCCGGTGTTGAGTTCCACCCAGCCCTCCAGACCAAGGCTGTTCTTCACCCGGGCCTCCAGAGCGAGGTATTCAATAGAATCAAACCATTTCTTCGAATCCCCGGCGCCCCGCCCAAAGAGGTCTGCGCCGGCAGTAATATCGAATAGAGCGTTGGCGGGAGCGGTCCCGGACGGGTCCACCACAATGGGCATATCCTGGGTGATAACAAACTGTAAGGGCATGATCAGCACCAGGTGGGCGCTCATTTTCTGATGGGCCACAAGTTCCCCCAGGGGCACATTCTTTGCGCCGGAGCTAATCTCATACTCAAATTGCAGCTCCCCGGACCGGGCGTTGAAAAGGGCGGTCATTGCCAGGGGCGCCGGGCGGGGTTCAAGCTCTTTCGTGATGGGCCCCGACGGGGGAATGGCCGGCAGCCGGAGATTCATGACCGGCGCGGCGTTAAGCGCCAGTTCCGCGGGGCCCGCCGTCCCGCCGGTAAGGGGCGTTACCTTGAGGGTTGCCTTCACGTTGCCGCCTTCAAAGAGGCTGGGCGGGCCGTCTATATAAAGGTAGGCGGGAAGGGAGCGGAACTGTAAGGGGCCGTAGTCTTTGAGCGGCGCCGTCAGCCGGGACACGTCAAGGCTCAGGGTCTGCCCCCGGTTGTCGAGATTGATAGCGGGCACGGGGATTGGGGTGTCCGGCGGCAGAAGGCCCGGATTTGGCGGCGTATTTGGCAGGGAGCGGTCGGCCAGTTTCATAATGACGGCAAAGGCCAGGGTGTCCGGGTAAGCGCCGGGGTAGTCCCGGATATCAACGCCGGTCCCCGAAAAGTCGGAGGCCGCCAAACGGGCAAGGCCGCTCAAATCAAAATTGAGGCCCTTGAGGTTCTTGAGCAGATCCCCGCCCAGGGGCAGATAAATCGCCGGAGAAGCGATGATCTGCAGGTTCCGGGGTACCTCAAGGGAGCAGCTTAACAGGAAGACCGAAAGAAAGGTTCCGGCACAGCAAGGCAGTGAATATTTTTTCATACAGTTTTACGGCGTTTTTCCCCGCCGGCGTTTCCCCACCACCCTTATCGTAAGTATAGTTGTATGCCAAGAGAGGAGTCAAGAAAGGGGATTCCCCTGTGCTTTTCCGCCCTGGGACGCCCCTTTTTGCGGGGATGGCGCTGATTCCAGCATTTAGCCGGTTTTAGCCTGATGATATGTAGTTTTTTCCGATAATTTGTAGTATGATTGTTCGCAGTAAGGTACCGAAATGATATACCCCGTTCCCCGCGCGGTAAAAGCCGCTTTCAAAAATTTCATGAAAAATTTCACTTTTAAGGCGCCCCGTACCGGCGGGAGCGCGGCCCTGCGGGGCATACTCACGGCGTGTCTGGTTTTAGCGGCGGGCTGCGATTTCCAGCCGGAGATCCGGGACGGGAAGACCGGCGTCCTCACCCTGAGCTTCGGCGATGAGGCGGGGCGGGCCATCACCTCCGGCAGGGACCTGCCCGCGGATGTGCTGGCCTCCTTCCGCTACGAGGTTACCTTTAGCGGGCCTGACGGGGAGACCCTCAACCACAGCGCATCCGCCGGGGCCAGCCTCAGCCTGACCCTGGCGCTGGGGGACTGGCGCATAGACGCCGCCGCATACCAGGGGCAGATACTCACCGGCACGGGCAGCCTTGCCTTCACCGTGGCCGCCGGGGAGAACCGGGTCCGGGTGCCCATGCGGCTTCAGGGCGGCTACTTCGAGATTAACACACCCAGCACGAACAGGGGGAGCGTAACGTCCACCTTCAGCGCCGCCTTTGCGGGGACCCCCGTCACGCTGACGGCAGTGCCCGCGGCAGGCTACCGCCTGCTTAGCATGAGCGCGAGCGGCGGCGTCAGCCTTGGGGGAAGCGGCAACAGCCGTACCTTTACCATGCCCGCCGCGGACGTAACGGTGAGCGCGGAGTTTGAAGCCCTCTATGCCATAAACATTGCCGCCATGAGCGGGGGGACGGTTACTGCGAATTTCAGCGCGGCCCCTGCGGGGGCCCAGGTAACGCTGACGGTAACGCCGCTTAACGCCGCTGCTGCCTATATAGACAATACGCTGAAAGTGAACGGGAGCGCTACGGACCTTGCCGGTTCCGGAACAACATGGACCTTTACTATGCCCGCCGGGGACGTAGAGGTAAGGGCGGAATTTTATTATGGCTGGCGCTACGTCAAAGAAACGGCGAGCGGAACCGGGGACGGCTCATCCTGGGGAAACGCCTCGAATGATCTGCAGAAGATGATGGACGAGGCGGCGGTAATGGAAGCAGAGCAGGGCTTGGAGGCCTTGGTGCGGGTGGCCGCGGGGACTTACAAGCCGGAATGGGACTTAATGGATCTCGTTGCGAACAACACCTACACGCCCGGGGGCCGGGATTCAATCTTTTTCCTGCGGGCAGGGGTGGAAGTCCGGGGCAGTTATCCTGCCGGGGGCGGGGACGATACGAGCCGGAATCCCGAAGCCCGTAGCACCATTCTGAGCGGGGACATCGGTACTTTGGGAGATGACGCTGACAACACGTATCACGTAGTGATGGGGATGATGGATGGGCCGTTGCCGCCCATAGAGGAAAGTACCGTTCTGGACGGCCTTACCATAACCGGGGGAAATGCCAATGTCAATGGTGATCTTACCTCTCAGGGCGGCGGAATATTCCTTGGTGGGGCTTCACCGGCGCTGACCAATGTTACCATCACCGGCAATAAAGCCATCACCGGCGGCGGATTAGCCCTTTTCGAATCTTCACCCGTCCTGACCAACGGGACCATCACCGGCAATTCAGCCAGTGGCAGCGGCGGCGGCGGCGGAATGTACAACTATGATAACTCCTCACCGGTGCTGAACAATGTTACTATCTCAAACAATACTTCCACCGGCAACGGCGGCGGAATGTACAACTATGATAACTCCTCACCGGTACTGACCGATGTTACTATCTCAAACAATACTTCCACTAGCGGCAGCGGCGGCGGAATGTACAACGAAAACTCCTCCTCGC
>JAISQV010000081.1 GCA_031273985.1 Spirochaetaceae bacterium
GGGGTGGCAGCGGGAAGAAATATGGGGGGCACCTCCGGGGGGCCCCATATTTTTCCCGGCTGACAGGACCCCCGGTAATTTTTTAAGGCGTCCTGTCATGTTAAACTTAGAATTCCTGAGCGCCATTGCCGCTAGCTGGTAACTTGCCGTCAAATTTACTATACTTATCCGGTGAAAACCTTAGCGGGAGCCCGGACAGACCCGGCGCGCCGGGCCTCCCCAACCCTTGCCCCGGAGTACGCCCCTTGCCCGTAGACCCCGCCAACCCGCTGATCGTACAAAGCGACCGGACCCTGCTCCTCGACGTACACGCGCCGCGGGCCCCGGAAGCCCGCGCAGCCATCATGCCCTTCGCGGAACTGGAAAAATCGCCGGAACACATCCACACCTTCCGCATCACGCCCATCTCCCTCTGGAACGCCGCCGGCGCCGGCTTCACCCCGGAAGACGTAGTCACCGCCCTGGAAACCTGGACGCGCTACCCCATCCCGCCGGGCATAGCCGAAGGCTTCCGCGACACCATGGCCCGCTACGGAAAGATACGCCTCATCTACCCAGGAGAGAATCAGGAGGGGGCCGAGCCCCCTGCGCCGGAGCCTCCTCACCCGGCAAGCCGGGCTCCGGGGTCTCCGGCTACCCCCACAACGGGGGGCGCTGCCCCCCGTAACGCCCCCCGCCCCCCCGGAGCGCCCCCGGAGGAAGACCCGGATTCCGGGGACCTCCTCCTCGTTACCGATGACCCGGCCATAGAGGCGGAAATAGCCGCTGCGCGGGTTCTGGAGCGCAGCCTTACCCGGACGGAGGGAGGCTTCCGCCTCCGCCTCATAGACCGGGGCGCCGTGAAGCGGGAACTCATCAAGCTCGGCTGGCCTGTCCGGGACGAGGCCCCCCTCGTTGACGGGGAGCCCCTGGACATACGCCTGCGGGAGCGGTGCCGCAGCGGGAAACCCTTCGTCCTCCGGGACTACCAGATCGAGGCGGCCCACTCCGTAACCGGAGACGGCGGGCCGGGCACGGGTTTCGGCGTGGTGGTGCTCCCCTGCGGCTCCGGCAAAACCATGGTGGGCATGGCCTTCATGTCGCTGCTCAAGACCAACACCCTGATCCTCACCACCAATGTAGCGGCCATTCACCAGTGGATAGAAGAACTACTGGACAAGACGGAACTTACCCAGGAACAGATCGCCGAATATTCGGGGGACCACAAATCCGTGGCTCCGGTTACCGTGGCAACCTACCAGATCATAACCTGGCGGCCCTCCAGAGACGGCGACTTCCCCAACTTCTCCCTTTTCAGAAAGAGGCCCTGGGGACTCATCATCTACGACGAGGTTCACCTGCTCCCCGCCCCGGTGTTCAGAATCACCGCGGAGCTTCAGGCTGTCCGGCGGCTGGGCCTCACGGCGACCCTGGTTCGGGAAGACGGGGCCGAGGACGCCGTGTTCAGCCTGGTGGGGCCCAAACGCTACGACGTACCCTGGAAGGACCTGGAAAACAAGGGCTGGATCGCCGAGGCCCTCTGCACCGAGGTAAGGCTGGACCTCCCGGAGAAACTCAAGGTGCCCTACGCCGTGGCCGGCCCCAGGGAAAAGTACCGTATCGCCGCGGAGAACCCCCTCAAGGAAGAGGCGGCCCTGCAGCTCCTGGAGAACCACCGGGATGACTATATCCTCGTGATAGGCCAGTACATCCGGCAGCTTGAGTCCCTCGCCCGGCTGCTCCGGGCGCCCCTGATCACGGGGAACACCCCCAACGCCCAGCGGGAGCGGATCTACAACGCCTTCCGCCGGGGGGAACTGCGGGTGATCGTCGTGTCGCGGGTGGCCAACTTTGCCCTGGACCTGCCGGACGCCACCATGGCTATTCAGGTATCCGGGGCCTTCGGCTCCCGCCAGGAGGAGGCCCAGAGGCTGGGCCGCATACTCAGGCCCAAGGCGGAAGGCGGGGCGCGGGGCCGCAACTCCTGGTTCTACACCCTGGTGTCCCGCTTCACCGTGGAGGAGGATTTTTCGGCAAACCGCCAGAAATTCCTTGCCGAGCAGGGCTACAAGTATTCCATCCAGCACTGGACCGCCGGTGAGCTCTCCCTTCCCCGGATTGCCGCCCCGCAGATAGCCCTCCCCGGAGGGGTTTCCTGATGGGCCGCCCCTTTCGCTCCCCCGATGAATGGCGGGCGGATCTCCTCAGCCTGCCGGACAGCGCCTACTTTGACCTGATGCGCACCGTCTTCGGCGCGATCAAGACCCCCTTCAACAAGCACCGGCTCATGGAGGACCTGAGCTCTTTCCTTATAAAGACCGAGGTGCAGGAGACCATAGGGCGCTTCATCGACGAACAGGATCACCGGATCATAGCCGCCGTGGCTGTCCTCGAAAACCCCACCCCCGGAGAGCTGGAACTGTTCTTTGCCGGAGAATACGGCGGCGTGGAACTGCAGGGCCTCCTCTTTAACCTGGAGGAGCGGATGATCCTCAGCCGCTTCCGGGATGACGGCGTTTACCGCCTTGCCCTCAACCCGCTGCTGGAACCTGTGTTGGCCCCCTTCGCCGCCGACCCCTCCCCGCTCTTTCCCGCCGCCGCCCTGTCCGGGGAAGCCGGCCCCCCGGCCCTGGACGACCGCACCCTGGCAGCCTTCATCTCCTTTGCCCTGTCCCAGGGGGAATTTTTCCGGGGTGACGGAATCAGGAAGCGGACCCTGGAAGACGCGGCGCGGCTCTTCCCCGGCATGGACCCGGAGCGTTTTACCGCCGGGCTGATCCGGGCGGAGATACTCAGGGTTGAGGGGGCGGGCCTGGGGCCGGCGAAGCTCGACCGCTTTGGCCTGCTCAGCCCCCTCGAAAGGCGGGAGTACGTGGCCGCCGGGATATACGAGAGTCTCAGCGAAACCGAGGGAGAAAGCCCCTACTTCCGGGGAAGCCGCCTCCGCCTCAGGGCCAGGTTCATACACCGCTTCATCGCCGCGCTGAGTCCGGGCAAGGTCTACAGCCGCGCCGTGCTGATCCGGCTGCTGCGCCTGGTCCGGCCCGGGGAGCGGGACGCCGAGACGCCCCTGGATGACGCCGCCCCGGAGCCCTTCTTCCGGGCTCTCTGTGACGCGGCGCTGCTCCTCCCCAGCGAAGACGGCTACGCGCTCCCCGGCGAAGGCGGTAGCCCTCCCAACGGCAATGCCTTTGCCATTGCCCTGGACACACCCTTTTCCCTGATCCTCTTCCCCGGCATTTCCTGGGAGGACGCCCTCAACCTGGCCCTGTTCTGCGAGCCCCGTGAAACCGGCGCCGTGGTGCGCTTCGAGATTACCAGGGATTCGGCGGTCCGGGGCTTTGACCGGGGGCTCAGGGCCCAGGAGCTTCTCTCCCGGCTGGAGCGGCTCTCCGGTTTCCCGGCGGATCAGAATCTCCGCTGGACCCTCACCGATTGGGGGGAGCGCTACGACGGGGTTTCCCTGCAGCGGGGCACGGTGCTCACCCTGTCGGAGGACCGGCGTTATCTGGCGGAGACCGGCGCCCTTTCCACCCTCATAGGCCGTACCCTTGCGCCGGGGGTCTACCTCCTTCTGGAGGACAACCCGGAGGCGGCCCTGGAGGTGCTGGAAAAGAGCGGCGTGGACATTGTGGCCCGGCCCGGCCTCAATCGGGACGGCGTTCCCGAACCGGCCTACCCCCCCCTGGCCTCCGCCGCCCCGGCGCTGTCCCTTCCGGCTTCCGCCGGATCCGCATCCGCCGGATCGGCAGTTCCGGCGGCGGGCGCGGAAGAGGAAAAGTCCCGGTTCCGCCGGGTCCTTGAGGCCCGCCGCTTCCCCGCGCCGGTGCGGGAGGATCTGCGGGCCCGCATAGAGCGCCGCCTCATCGTGAGCGAAAATCAGTTGCTGGACGCGCCGCTGAAGCAGGAGAAGCTCGAGGCCCGGAATCTGGACTACACGGGGAAAATAGCCATCGCCAAGCAGGCCCTGGCCCGTAAATCCCTGGTGGAGGCGGCGCTTCCGGATCCCGCGTCCGGGGGGGAGCGGCGTATTTTCGGGGTTCTTTCGGGGCTGGAGAAAAACGGCGGGGAAACGATACTGGTGCTGCGCCCCGCTCCCCCCGCCGGGGAAGGGGAGGCTGAGCCGGTCCGCATCCCCCTGGGCAAGATAAGCCTCCTGCGGCGGATCCGGCAGTCGATATTCGAAGAGTGAAGCTCTACGGATATGCCGCGGCGTGATCATCAGGGCCGCACCGGCGGCGCATCCGGAGGGCTTACTGCCGGGCGGGGGTACCGGCCCGGCGGATACGCCCCCGCCCCTCACTGGTAGTGCGCCGCCGGTGCGGCTACAGTTTCAAAGGGCTGCGCCACGGCATATCCGGGCGGGAAGGTAGGGGGTTAAGGTAGAAAACCGGAAATTGCAAGCAATTTCCGGTTTTCCGGTTGGAGGCCGGGGCGTTGCGGCTCCCCCGCGCAAGCGGGTTCTTGAGCCCCGCACGGGGGTAGCGGAAAAGCGTTTTGGCACAGCCAAAACCTTTGGAGCGTAGGGGGCTTGGCCCCCTCCCCTTCTTGAGTTACTACGAATTCATTATGACTTTGCGGCTTCCCCGGACTTTGGTTTCGGGGGCCGGAGGGAGTTTTTTATGCCATTGCTGCCATTTTCAAGCCAGAGCGCCGAAACGAGCCAGTCGAAGCTTGCGGTGCTTATCGACGCGGACAATACACGGCCCGCGATAATTGAGGGGCTCCTCGATGAGGTGGCCAAATACGGGATCGCCAGCGTGAAGCGTATTTACGGCGACTGGACCAGTACCAATCTGCGTTCCTGGAAGGACAGGCTGCTGGAATTTGCCATTCAGCCCATTCAACAGTTTTCCTACACTTCCGGGAAGAATGCCACCGACAGCGCCATGATCATTGACGCCATGGACCTGCTCTACAGCGAGAAGCTCGACGGTTTCTGTATCGTGTCGAGCGACTCGGATTTTACCCGCCTTGCGGCGCGGCTTCGGGAAAGCGGCAGGACTGTTTATGGTTTCGGCGAAAAGAAAACGCCCCGGGCCTTTGTTTCGGTGTGCGATAAATTTGTGTACACAGAAATACTGCGGGACAATCAGGAAGAGGCCGACGAGGACGGACCTCCCGCGGCTCCCAAGGTGCGGAAGGACTTCAAGGTGGACCGGAAGCTGCTCAAGCTGCTCCACGACGCGGTGGACGATCTGGCCGATGAATCCGGCTGGGCCTACCTCGGCGGGGTGGGGCAGAAGATCACCAACCGCTCCGGGGATTTTGACCCCCGGAATTACGGTTTTAGAAAACTCGGCGATCTGTTCCGGGCCATTCCGCAGGTGGAGACCGAGGAGCGCCCCCAGGAAAACGGCTCAGGCCGCCAGGTTTATATACGCTGGAAGAAGCGAAAGTAGCAGGAATTTTTAACGCCGCGCCAGCCGGGTTGCGCGGTTGGCAGGGCGAAGGGCATGAAGGGAATATTAACCGCGAAAGGCACGAAAAAAGTGGCAAAGATAACGAACAGAGTTTTTGTGTTTTTCGTGGTTCTTCCTGATTTCAGATCCGATTAGTACGGCATATATACAAATATGATGTCCTGCATAGGGTTGGTATGACCGGGCGCCTTATAACATACCAGAGGTTCTGGCGGCGGCAAAAATAGCTCTTGCTTTTTTTGGGGGACACCGGGTATACTGACAGGAATCGTGCGTGCCTTACACGGAATCTTTGCCGCCGCGGCTCTGGCCGCCTGCTGCGCTCTCTCCCTGGGCTGCGCTTCCCCTCCCGCCCGGGATGCCCCTGTTGAATTTCCCCGTTCCGCTGAGCCGGAAACTCCCTCGCTTGCAGCCCCGGAGCCGGCCCCCGTCCCGGCAAACACGGCGGGGCTTGAGGAGGCCCGGCTTCTGGCGGCGCGGCTCACGAAGAGCGATTCCCTGGGGGACTATGCGTCCCCGGCGGTGTTCGCCAATTTCCGGGAGATCCGCCTCGGCGCGATTCCCCCCCGGCGGCTCTACCGTTCAAGCCACCCCGCCCTGCCGGGGGACCCCCGCTTTCCCTACGCCCAGCAGTTTGCGGAAAATGCCCGCATCCGGGCGGTGATCAACCTGGTGGACGATGCCGGCAGGATCGCCCTCTATGCGGAGCACAACCCCTGGTACCGCAGCTTCATCAGCGGGGGGCGCATCATAGGGCTGGAGCTGGGGGCGGACTACCACAGCCCCGCCTTTGAAGCCGGCCTGGGGGCGGCGCTGCGCTTCATCATCGGGCACGAGGGGCCCTACCTCATCCACGACAACGACGGGCGGGACAGGACGGGCTTTCTCGCCGCCCTGCTGGAGGCCCTCATGGGGGCTTCCCCCGGAGAGGTCGCCGCCGACTATCTGAAGAGTTACGAGAATTACTACCGCCTGGAACCCTCGGATGAATCCTACCGTACCCTTGCCGTCATTGCGGAGGACGTGCTGTTCACCATTACCGGGTACCTTGCCCCGGAAACGCTTGATCTGGCGGAGGCGGCGGAGGCTTATCTTGGGGAGCGCATGGGCCTCAGCCCGGAAGAAATTGCCGCCCTGAAAGCGCGGCTCGGCGCCTAGCGCCAACGGCAGCGTCGCCGCCGTATCCTATTACAGGAGTATCTCATGCAGGTAAAGAGACGCCCCCCCCCCCCCCCCGTGCGGGGCAAAGTCACCTTAACGTTTTCTTAAACTCACTCTTTCCGCGGCGTTCTACTACTCTGTTACAGGCATCGTATCCGCGCTCTTTCAACGGGAGCTACGACGGTGCGGTGCAGATTTAACGCGGCGGCATTGATTGTCGATGATCTGCACACGAATCTGACGATCCTTTCAGCCCTCCTCAACAGTTTTGGTGTTGAGGCGATGTGCGCGGACAACGGGGAAGAGGCGGTGGAACTGGTCCGGCGGGCGGAGAAACAGTTTGACCTTATTTTCATGGACCTGGAAATGCCCGGCATGAACGGGGAGGAAACGCTGCGCAGCATCCGGGAGGAAATAGGGACGCCCTATGCGAAGAATGTCCCCGTGGTTCTCTGTACCGCCAAGACGCTGGATGCCGCCGAAGCGGAGCGCTTTTCAAAGAGTTTCCACGCCCGCCTCACCAAGCCGGTCAAACTTGCGGAACTGGAATCGGTGCTGGCCCGCTTTCTGGCAAAGCCCTGAGCGTATCGAACCCGCCTTGATTTTTCGGGGCCCTTGGCCCATAGTGGCGGAGTTATGAAGATACTTATTTTGGGCAGCCGGGACCGCTACGAAAAATACTCCCCCGGCCCTCTGGCGGACCCCGCCTGGGACATCAGCTTTTTTCCCCGGGGCACGGGGGACGCGGAACTGCTTGCCGGGGCGGGAGACGCGGAAATCATCCTGGCCGACGCCATTGCCCCGGTAAGCGGCGGCCTCATCGCGGGAATGCCGCGCCTCAAAATGATACACTCCGAGGGCGTGGCCTACGACAAGATAGACCGGGCCGCCGCAGCGGAGCGGGGAATCTTTGTCTGCAACAACAAGGGCTGCAATGCCGCCGCCGTGGCCGAACAAACTGTGCTGCTCATGCTGGCCTGGCTCCGCAGCCTGACGGCGGGAGACCGGGAAGTCCGGGCGGGCCGCCAGATCGAGATGAAGGAACGCAAGATGGTCGAGGGGATCACCGAGCTGGGGGACTGCACCGTGGGGCTCATCGGCTTCGGGGACATTGCCAGGGCCGCGGCCCAGAGGCTCCGGGCCTTTGGCTGCAAACTCTACTACTACACGCCCCGCAGAAAATCCCCGGAAGTTGAGGCGGAATACGGCGTTGACTATGCGGACCTCTACGGGCTTGCGGACCGTGCCGACATTGTTTCCGTTCACGCCGCGGTTACGCCGGAAACGACTGGCCTGATCGACGCGGCCTTCCTCCGGCGGATGAAGCCGGGGGCCTTCCTCGTCAACACCGCCCGAGGGGAGATTGTGGACAACGCCGCCCTGCGGGAAGCCCTGATCGCGGGAACCATAGCCGGGGCGGCCTTCGACACGCTCTACCCGGAGCCTACCCCCGGCGATCACCCGCTGGTGGACCTCCCCGCCTCCTGCAGGGACCGGGTCGTCTACGCGCCGCACCTGGGGGGAATCACCACGGGCAGTTTCAGGCGGGCTCACCGGAATATGTGGGAAAATGCGGCCCGCATTGCCCGCGGCGAAAGGCCCGTCAACATAGTAAGCTGACGCGGTAAAGACGGGGGGAATATTAACCACGGAAAACACGGACTTTTTGTTCAAAATTCCTTCTTCGTCCGTGAAGTCTACTTTTCCTTTAAAACCAGCGGAAAAGTGTGGTCCGTGGTTCTTCATAATTCTTCGTGTTTGTGCTTTGTGGTTAAAATTCTTCGGCTTTTTGTAATTTCGAGGTGTTTGGAAATTAATCCTTGGGCTTCAGGTAGAACTGGCCGTTGAGGGTCTCGGTCTTGAGCACATTGATAAACGCCGCAGGGTCCACCCGCGTAATGGCGGCGATGAGGCCCTGCACCTGATTGGCCGTCACCACCGAGTAGACCAGAATGCGCTCGCTCAGGCTGAAGTGCCCCAGGCCCCTGAAGGAAGTAGCGTCATGGTTGGTCGTTTCCCGGATGATGTGGTAAATCTCATCGGGCTTATTGGTGATGATCAGCATGGTCCGCTGCTGGTAGGCGCCGTAGAACCGCGACAGGACCATGGTCGTGGCAAACTGGAAAATGATCGAATAGAGCACCTTGTCCAGGCTGAAGAGGCAGGCCGCCACAAGCAGGATCACGCAGTTCCCCGCAAAAATATAGCCCCAGGAATTCTTGTGGTAGCGCTCCGAAATGAAGATGGCGATAAAATCCGTGCCGCCGGAGGTGGCGTCCGCCAGCAGGCAGCAGGTGATTCCCGCAGCGTTGAGTATGCCCCCGAAGACCGCCGAAAGCAGCGTATCCTGGAGCAGCAGAAAATCGATGAACATGGAGGGGATAAAGTCCGTGAGGAGGCCGCTGGCCACGACGGCCAGACAGGAGTAGAGCGTGAATTTTTTACCGATGAAGCGGTAACAGATCAGCGCGGGAACGGCGTTGAGCGCGATGATCAGGACGCTGAAAGGCACGTCGAAGCCCCCGTAACGGCTGCAAAAGGACTGAATGAGCAGGGTAAGCCCCGTGAAGCCGCCGGGGATAAGCTCCCCCGCGCGCACAAAGGTATTGATGTCGATCGCCAGAAGCAGGGAACCCAGAAGAATCAGGGCAAGACGCCGGGCGGTGCGTCCCAACGGAGAATTACGCATGACTATAGCAGTATAGCCCGGCGGCGGAGAAAAGTCAAAGACGGGCGGAACTTCGCGCAGATGGCAGGGAGAAGGCATCCCCGGCGTTCACCGGGGATGCCCTCAATCACTCAGTCATAATCGGAAAAAGTGAATTCTATGACGGCGTTTGGCGTGATCAGCACGTTCCATTTGGTGTAGGTGTCGCCGTCGCTGTCCTTCAACCTAATATCGTAACGGTTGGTAACGTTGAGGGGGTAGGGCAGCCAAAGATCAACGGAACTTCCCTTTCCAAGAACATCGCTCCCCATCACATCGGGTCCCCAGTTGCTCGCGGCGGCCTGGCTGACATAGACATAGTACACCGTGTAACCCGTATTATTTACGATCCTTATATTCGGATTGCCATTTGGAGTCCGGCTAGCGGAATCCCTCCTGTCCAGATCGGCCATGGTAAATTCTACGACGGCGTTAGGCGTGATCAGTACATCCCATTTGGTGTAGCTATCACCGTCACTGTCCTTCAGCCTGATGTCGTAGCGGTTGGTAACGGTCAGCGGATAACTCAGCCGGACATCGACATAGTTGCCGTTCATGAGTACATCGCTTCCCAGCACATCCTCTTCCCAGGAACTTGTCGCGGTCTGGCTGATGTAGACATAGTACACCGTGTAGCCCGTATTGTTGAGAATCCTGACCCTGTCCTGCGCAAAGGCGGACAGACTGACAAAAAGCAACATAAGAGCAATAAGATACTTTCTCATCTACGACCTCCTTTTGTTTGCCGGTCATACCAACCGGTTCTAAGACGGCCTCCGAAGCGGCTTTCCGCCGGGGGCGGCCCCTTCCCTTTGTGTGCTGCCAGTATAAAGCCGCGGGGGTGAAAGATCAAGGAAAACGGAGAGAAGTCAGGAGGGGGCCGAGCCCCCTGCGCGCCAGCCTCCTCGGGCCTGCGGCCCTGCGGGGTCGGGCGCTACCCCCACCGCGGGGCTCTGCCCCGCAACGCCCCGCCGGGGGGCCAAAGGCCCCCCGGACCCCCCAGGATGCGCCGCATTTGGCTGATCCCCGGCCCTCTGCGGCATATCCTCAACCGGGGGTTTTGTGCTACCCTTGCGGCACGGGCGGCCCGTTTTACTACCGCCGCTTATGAAGATACGACAATATAGATAACGAATGTCTGAAAACCCTGGGGTGAATTTTACAGGAGGCGGCTATGACTGCTGCGCGTTTTGCCGGTTTGAAAGATGTTGCCGGGGAATGGGGGGACCCGCTGGTCCGGGCCGCCCGCATAGCCGTAGGTGAATCCCTCAAGGTCAGGGAGGGGGAGCAGGTGCTGATCGTGACCAACCCCGCCCCGGATGTATCCGCCATTGCCCAGGCGCTCTACGACGCCGCCCTTGAAGCAGGGGCGCGCCCGGTTCTGCTCTACCAGGGGCTCAAAACCCAGTTCGACTTTGCCGAGCCTTCGGTCATTGCCGCCTTCGAGGCCAGGCCGGAGGTTTTTATCTCCCTGAGCGCGGAAAAACTCGGCAAGGACGCCGCCGGCATAGCCGCGCCCTATCAGCACGGCGGGAAATCCTACGACCATATTTTCCACCTCCGCATGTACGGCGAAAAATCCTGCCGGGCCTTTTGGTCCCCCTCCACCACGGTGGAGTCCTTTGTGCGGACCGTGCCCATAGACTACGCGCTGCTCCGGCGGCGCTGCGCTGCGGTCAAGGCTGTTCTGGACCGGGCGGTGTCGGTCCGCGTAACCGCGCAGGGGGGCACCGACATAACGATTCCCCTGGCGGGCCGCAGCGCCTTCTCCGATGACGGCGACTTTTCGCAGGGGGGCAGCGGGGGAAACCTTCCCGCGGGGGAGACCTTTGTCAGCCCGGAGAACGGCAAGGCGCAGGGGGTCATCGCCTATGACGGCTCCATAAGCCTGGCGGAGGGGGACCTGGTGATAAAATCCCCACTGCGCTGCACGGTGGAGGGGGGATTCGTTACCCGCATCGAGGGGGGCGGCGAGGCGGAACTTCTGCGGGAAACCATAGCCGGGGCGGAGCGCAACGCCGGGGACTTTGAAAAAGCCGGGAAGCTGCCCCCCGGCGCCGGGGAAACTTACGCCCGGAACGCCCGGAACATAGGCGAGCTGGGCATAGGGCTCAACCCGGAGGCCCGGATCACCGGCCATATGCTGGAAGACGAGAAAGCCTTCCGCACCTGCCACTTTGCCATAGGCAGCAACTACGATGAGGACGCCCCCTCGCTGATCCACCTGGACGGCCTGGTGCGGGATCCCACGATCACCGCCCGGATGGAAGACGGCCGGGAGCTAACGATAGAGGAAGCGGGCCGCCTGATAGAGTGAGCGGATTCTTCGGGGGACACAACGCCGCCTGGTACGGAGTCTGCAATTAAGCTGTGAGTAAGACAGGGAGCATATTAACCACAGACTACACAGACAAAAGCGGGGATTTCGAGCGAAAAGTCCGTATAGTCCGTGCCGTCCGTGGTTAAAATTCTTCCTCTGTACTAACGGGCGTATTCCACGATGCGGGTCTCCCGGATCAGCGTTACCTTGATGCGGCCCGGATAGCGGAGATCGTCCTCTATCTTTTTTGCAATCTCCCGCCCCAGCAGCCGGGACTGATCATCGTTCAGAGTCTCGTTGTTCACCAGAACCCGCAGCTCCCGGCCCGCCTGTATCGCGTAGGCCTTGTCCACCCCGTTGAAGCCTTCGGCTATATTCTCCAGATTTTCGAGACGCTTCACATAGTTGTCCAGCGTCTCCTTCCGGGCGCCGGGCCGGGCCGCGGAAATGGCGTCGGCAATCTGCACCAGCACGCTTTCCACGCAGGTAGGCTCTATATCGTTGTGGTGGCTCCCTATGGCATTGATGACCCGCGGGTCCTCCCCCATTTTTCGGGCCATGTCCATGCCAATCTCCGCATGATTCATGTCCGAATCCGTCTCCACCCCCTTGCCAATATCGTGAAGCAGGGCGGCGCGGCGGGTAATATCCCGGTTGGCCCCCACCTCCGAGGCCAGCACCCCCGCGATGATCGCCACCTCCCTGGAATGTTGCAGCACATTCTGCCCGTAACTTGTGCGAAAGTAGAGCCGCCCCAGGGCGCGGATCGCATCCTGGCTTATGTTGTGAATCCCCAGATCGAAGAGGACCTTCTCGCCCTCCTCAAAAATTTTCTGGCTCGTATCCTTGCTGACCCTGGTAACGATCTCTTCAATCCGGGCGGGGTGTATGCGGCCGTCGGTGATCAGGCGCTCCAGCGCCACCTTGGCAATCTCCCGGCGCACCGGGTCAAAACAGGAAATAACCACCGCCTCCGGGGTATCGTCGATGATAATATCCACCCCCGTAAGCGTTTCCAGGGTGCGGATATTGCGCCCCTCCCGCCCGATGATCCGCCCCTTCATCTCGTCGTTGGGCAGCGTTACGGAAGTTATCGTCGTTTCGCCGGTAACCTCCGTGGCGATCCGCTGAATCGTCGCCACCAGAATATCCCGCGCCCGCTTCTCGCCGGCGAGGTTCGCCTCCTGCTCCACCTTGTTGATCAGCGCCTGGGCATCATGCCGGGCCTCATCCTCAAGGTCCCGGATGATCAGGGCCTTTGCCTCCTCGGCGCTTAACCCGGAAATCCGCTCCAATTCCGCCCGGTAGCGGTCCTCCTGCTCACCCAGAGCATCGTCCCGGACCTGCAGCGCCCGGTCCCGTTCCGCCAACTGCTGCTCAATCTTTTCGATCTGGGCAGTTTTCTTGTCTATAGCTTCTTCTTTTTGCAGCACCCGCCGCTCATACCGCTGCAGTTCAGCCCTGCGTTCCCGAGTTTCCTTCTCCTGCTGGCTTCTATCGCGGATAACTTGTTCTTTTGCCTCAAGAAGGATCTCCTTCTTTCTGGCTTCAGCTTCCCTTATCGCATCCTGTTTAAGGCGCTCGGACTTTTGCTCCGTCGCCGCAAGTTGGAATCTGGCATACAGCCATCTAATGGTCCAGCCTAAGAGTAACCCGGCAAGAGGGAGGATTATCCAAAACATCCAATCCATCTCTCAGCCCCTTACCGATGATTTTGTTCAAAGCGGGATAGTCTACTATATAGCGGCCCCCTGGGTCAAGGGGCCGCATTGCCTCATTGAAAATCTAACCCTACGGGGGTCATGCCTCATCGTAAAAATCTAACCCAAAATAAAAACGGCCGCCCGCCATACTAGCCCAGGCGGAGGCTCCAAGTGGGGTTAG
>JAISQV010000172.1 GCA_031273985.1 Spirochaetaceae bacterium
GTCCGGGCAAGGGCTTCGCCTGAGGTCATGGCCGCTAGGATGCCGTGGCCCGGAGCAGCTCTTCCCGGGCGGAGAGTTTCAGGGCGTCGAAGAGTTCCGCCACGTCGCCCTGCATGATGAGGTCGAGCTTGTAGAGGGTCAGATTGATCCGGTGGTCCGAGAGGCGGTTCTGCGGGAAGTTGTAGGTGCGGATCCGCTCGGAACGGTCGCCGCTTCCCACCTGGCTTTTCCGGGCTTCCGCGCGTTTGGATGCGGCCTTGGCTTCCTCCAGCTCATAGACCCGCGCCCGGAGTATGCGCATGGCCTTGGCCTTGTTCTTGATTTGGCTTTTTTCATCCTGACAGTGGACGACTATTCCTGTGGGCAGGTGGGTGATGCGCACCGCCGAGTCCGTGGTGTTTACGCACTGTCCGCCGGGGCCGCCGGCGCGCATGACGTCTATGCGGAGGTCCTCCGTCCGTATGTCGATTTCGGTTTCGTCCGCCTCGGGCAGCACCGCCACCGTAACCGCCGATGTGTGGATGCGCCCCGATGCCTCCGTGGCCGGGACCCGCTGGACCCGGTGCACCCCGGACTCGTAGCGAAGGTTCTCGTAGACATTGCTGCCGCTGATCGAAAAGATGATTTCCTTGTAACCGCCGAGCTCCGTCTCGCTGGCGCTCATGATTTCAAACTTCCAGTTCCGCGTCTCGGCGAAGCGGGCGTACATACGGTAGAGGTCCGCCGCAAAGAGGGCCGCCTCGTCCCCGCCGGTCCCCGCGCGGATTTCCATGATGATATTCTTTTCATCCAGCGGGTCCTTGGGGATGAGCAGGAATTTCAAGCGCTCCCCGGCCTCGTCGAGCTGCTGCTCCAGGTCCCGGAGCTCCTCCCGCGCAAGTTCCCGCATCTCCGGGTCCTTCTCGTCCTGGGCCATGGCGCGGGCGTCGCCGGTCCGCTGTTCCAGGGCCTCAACCCGTTCCTGCGCCTCCGCCACGGCCTTGACCTGGGCGTACTCCTTCATGAGTTCCCGGTATTTCTGCTGGTCCCTGACCAATTCATTGTCCTGTATCAGCAGGGACAGCTCGCCGTACCGCCGCAAAAGGGACTGAAGCCTTTCGTTCATGGCCCCAGTATAGCCAAAAGCCGGGAGGGAAGGAAGGGAGGGGAGGGGGCCGAGCCCCCTACGCTCCGAAGGTTTGCGGCATAGCCGCAAACGCTTCTCCGCTACCCCCACTACGGGGCTCAAGAACCCGCTTGCGCGGGGGAGCCGTAACGCCCCGTCCTTTTCCCGGAGTTTGCGCCGGAGGCGCAAACTCCCAAGCTGAAGCCGCGTTGCGGCTTCAGCCGCAACGCCCCGTGATTCCCCGCTGGTCCCCGGCCTGTCAACAAGCTAAGAAATTTATCCACGGATTTTCACCGATTTTTCACGGATTAAGAAGGTATTGGAACGAAAATCCGTGTAATCCGTAGGCTCCGTGTAAATCCGCGGACCGTCTTGGTTTTCCCGCCGCTCAACTTGTTGACAATGCAATTTATCAGTCGAGCCAAGGCAGCTTTCCCCAAACTTGTGTAATGTTTCCGCCCCGGCCCGCCATGGATGGTTCGTGCCTTTTTCGGGCGCTTGACAATGCTCCCATTTTTTGTAAAATGCTCTTATGACCCAAGACCCAAGACCCAAGACCCAAGTAATTATCTAGCCTCCCTTTTCTTTGTCAAGCCCCTAACACAGTCCCTGCACATTTTTTTCTCGAATTTGTATATCCCCATAACCGCGCCTTTTGAGCCGGCCCGCCGGAAACGCTTTGCCCGGCCCGGAGACATTCCTTTCCTTGCTTCTTACTTTTTCTTGTTTATCCTGAGTCCGGCAGGACGCCGCGGTAAAGGAGAAAACCTTGCATGAACGCATCACGTTCCCTTTTCGCCGGCGTTTTATTTTCTGTCTTATTCTCGCTTTTCTCGCAGGCTGTATTCTCTCAGGACTTTTCTTCCATCGAAAGGGGGCTGTCGGAATTAGAGAGCTTGATAACAGGTACGCTGGAGAACTCCGAAGCGCAGCAGCAACAATTGGACGACTTGAGGAAGAACTTGGACGAGAGCGGGGCATTACTGAGGAACTACGAGAGCATAATAGCCGGGCGGGAGAACTTGTTGAAGGACTTACAGGCGCGGCTGAACGAAATGTCCGAAACCTACAGGATGCAATCGGCCTTATCCGTGAAATACGAACAAAGCTCCAGGTTTTGGAAGACTTTTACGCTGGTAGCGGTCCCGGCGGCGGCCCTCCTTAGCGGCGGCCTCGTCTGGGCTTTGGTAAATAATAAATAATAAATAAGAAGTAAGAAGTAAGAGAGAAGGCCAGGTGGTGCCCAGAGGCCATATCTACTATTTTTTATTTCTTAATTTATTACTTATTACCTATTACTTATTACTTAGTATCACAGGAGGTTTTATGATGAGGAAAATGTCTTTAAGGATTCTTGCGGCAGCGGTTCTGTGCTTCGCGGCCTGCAGCCAGCCCGCGGGGGACGGTCCGGGGGAGGATACGGCAGGAACGGATTATGCCTTTAGCACCCCGGAGGAATACCGGGAAATGGTTTCCCTTTCCGGGGGAACCGTTACCGGCAGCAGGTTTTATGCGTATGATGATACGTCTTATGACTATTGGAAGGGTGTATTTATAGCCGGGCGTAGCGTAACCCTGAGCCCCTTTAAGATTGCCCAATATGAGACCACCTGGGAGCTGTGGAAGGAAGTGTACGACTGGGGGATAGATCACGGGTATGTTTTTGCGAACCCCGGTGAGGAAGGGCATGGGGGAACGGACGGTACGAGCAGCGCAAGCTGGACGGCGGAGCGGAAGAAGACCCGTCCGGTAACGGCGATTAACTGGCGGGATGCGGTGGTCTGGTGTAACGCGTACAGCGAACTGAGCGGAAAGACGCCGGTGTATTACACGGATACAAGTTACGGCACGGTAGTAAGGGCCTCTACGAATGACGAGGGAACCGATACCGTTGCAGACGGAGCTGTGATGAAGCCCGATGCGGACGGCTACCGTTTGCCGACGGAGGCGGAGTGGGAATACGCGGCCCGTGGGGGCGGGACGCCTTCACAGGCTGCGCCCTCCACGAATAAATGGGCGGGGACAAACGCTGAGAGCGGCTTAAGCACATATGCGTGGTATGCTGACAATTCCTATAATCTGACAACAAGCAATGCCGCTTACGGGCCGCATCCGGTAGGGACCAAAGCGGCAAACGCCGGGCTGTATGACATGAGCGGCAACGTGTGGGAATGGTGCTGGGACTGGTATGGAAGCCCCCTTGCCGCCGGGGCGGTAACTGATCCCGCCGGAACCCTTTCGGGCTCGCGCCGGGTTATACGGGGCGGTGGCTGGAACAGCAGTGCCGCGGACTGTGCGGTGGCTGGCCGGGGCGGCACCATCCCTGGCCTTCGGCTCACTCACCTTGGCTTCCGTGTTGTGGTAAATAATAAATAAGAAGTAAGAAGTAAGAAGTAAGAAGTAAGAGAGAAGAGAGCTCGGTCCACACTGTTATCTACTATTTCTTGCTTCTTACTTAATCAGGTCTTTGGAATTTACCTTATAATTCGCGAATCCGGGTATTTATTATTTCTTACTTATTATTTATTATCTATACATGGATATTGCATTGGAAAAGAGCAAGGCGTTTTCGGTTCGGATTGTCAAATTATACCAATATTTGTGCGCTGAACGGAAAGAATTTGTTATGTCAAGACAAATATTGAAGGCGGGGACGAGTATTGGGGCTAATTTGACCGAAGCGAAATATGCTTTTAGCACGAGGGATTATGCCGCAAAAAAATCGATTGCCTTAAAAGAAAGTGCGGAGACGGTTTATTGGCTTGAGTTGCTCCATGATGCGGGGTATCTTTCCGGTGATGAGTTTTCCAGCATGACGGCAGATTGTGAAGAAATCCTGAAAATTTTAATTACAACCGTCAAAAAGATAAAAAATAAGAAATAATAAGTAAGAAATAAAGAGAAATTTAGTTTTACTTCTTATCTATTACTTCTTACTTATTACTTCTCCCCCCGCTTCCCAGAATCTCGTCCAGGGGGCTGGGGACGCGGGAGATTCTGGTGCGGGTAACGTGGGTGTAGCGTTCCGTGGTTCGGATGGAGGCGTGCCCCAGGAGTTCCCCGATGTATCTGATGTTGGTGCCGGATTCCAGGAGATGCGTAGCAAAACTGTGGCGGAGGCTGTGGATGGAAGCGTCCTTCGCTATGCCCGCCTTACTCAGGGCCTCGCTGAAGATTCGCTGGGCGCTGCGTATGGAAAGGTGATCCCCGGAAGCGGCGCCGGGGAAGATCCAGCCTTCCCTGTCCCAGTCAAAATAGTGATCCTCCAGGTAGGCTACGACCTGCTCCGAGAGCAGCGTGAGGCGGTCCTTTCGCCCCTTCCCCATGCGCACGGTGAGGGTCTTGCGGCGGGGGTCCAGGTCTTCCCGCCGGAGGGCGACAACTTCGCTCACCCGGAGGCCCGATGCGTAGACCATCATGAGGAGGAGGCGGTGCCTGGGGTTTCGCAGGGCTTCAAGCAGGGCCTTTATCTCGCTTCGGGAGAGCACCACGGGAAGGCGCCTGTCCTGCCGGGGGCGCGCCTGATCCGCCACTATGTCCCGGCCCGCCACTTCCCGGTAAAAGAATTTCAGCGCGCTCAGCGCAAGGTTCATGCTGGAAGCGGAGTAGCGCAGTTCCCGTTCCGTCCGGGCCATGTAAGCCTTCACGTCCCGGCCCTGCATCTCTTCCGGGGGCTTGCCCGCGTCGGCGCAGAGGAAGCGGTTGTACTGAACGTAGGCCGCTATGGTGCGGGGGCTGTACTTGCGGGAGCGGAGTTCCGTCTCAAGCCGCTCCCGCCAGGCTTCCGAAAAGAGGCCCCGCTCCGGCGGGGGCCGCCGCCCTTCCCCGGCCCGGCCCGGCCAATCCGGCATCGTCCAGCCCGCCTCCTCCGGCAGGTCCGCGGGGAAGGCGAAACCGCCCACGCTGAGGGGCCGGGGGAGTTCCGGGTTCACCGCCACATAGGGCATACCGTCCAGAACACGGAGCAGCGCCTCTCCCTGCTCCCGCCCCAGGATAAACTGGCGGGCCCCGCTATCCCAGCGGCCAAGCTTCGCGCGCCCTATTTTGGCGAAAAGGCCGGGATCGTAATCAAAAAAGGGAACCCGCAGCGTTTCCCCTTCGTAAAAAAGATAGACCACTCTCATGCCCTTCTCCCCGCGCCAGGGTCCGGAGGGCCCTGGCGCAAACCACATGGCGGCCTAAGGCATAGCGGCTTTTGCCGAAAAAAGCAAGGCTGCCGGAAGCGAAGGCAGGAATCCCGTCAGGGGCATAGCAAGCGCCGTCTTGACACCCGGCGCCCGCGGGGGCTATAAAAGAGTTTCAGGATCTGTATTTCCAACCTGCCGGGGCGTCTGTCCGGGACCTCCGGGGCGGGATGATCATCGGTTCCGGACCTGCCGGTTTCGGCAAGACTTGAGGAGGATTGAATGAGCGCTGCTATCAGGCTAAAGAAATTTGGGAGCAAGAAACGGCCCTACTATCGCATCGTGGTGATGGACAAAAAGGCCGCCCGGGACGGCAAGACCATTGAGGAACTTGGCTACTATCACCCCATAGAGGCCGAGGACCGGCAAATCAGTTTTGACGCCCTCAAGGTCCGCTCCTGGGTTGATAAGGGCGCCGAGGTAAGCGACACGGTCCGCAAGATACTTAACAAGAAACAATTTTCCCTCTAGCCCTCATCTTCTATAGGTAAGGTCCCCCTGAGAGTCCGCCCCGCCCCGGCGGGGTCCGATCCCCGCAAGACGTATTTTCCGGGGATTCCGGCTGTATGTGTGAAGGAGCACAGTTATGGAGAAAGATCTGGTTGAATATGTCGTGAAGTCCCTGGTGGACGATGCCTCGCAGGTTAGCGTCAGCGTGGTGGAGGGCGAAAAATCCACGATCCTTGAGCTGAAGGTTGCCCCGGATGACATAGGCAAGGTCATAGGAAAGCACGGGCGCATAGCCAAGGCGATCAGGACGGTGCTTCAGGCGGCTTCCGCCAGGTCGGGGAAGCATACGGTCTTGGAGATTCTGGACTGAACCCGCCGGTATCCGCGCCGGGAAAACGATCAACCGCTTTATAATGGCCCTATAATGGTTCTACAATGATCGGCCGCTTTGTGCTGGGGCATCTGGGCGCCCCCTTCGGCCTCAGGGGGCATATCAAATTCCGCCCCTGGTCCGGCGATACGGGCCGGATTCTTGCCTTGAAGCAGGTAACGCTGCGCCGCTCCGGGGAGGAGCGCCCCTACACCCTGGAGGAGGCCGCCGGGGCCGGAGCGGAACTGCGGCTCAAATTCCGGGGCATAGACAGCCCCGAAGCGGCCCGGGCCCTTTCCGGGGCCGAAGTCCTTATCAGCCGGGAGGAGGCCGGGGAGCCCCAGCCCGGAGAGTACTATGTGGAAGATCTGCGGAACCTGGAAGTGGTGGCCCTGCCCCAGGGGGGGGAGGCGGGGCTGGACGATCCGGCCCT
>JAISQV010000029.1 GCA_031273985.1 Spirochaetaceae bacterium
TTGAAGCGCTTGCCCAGGGGGTTCTCCCGGCCCGCGTAGGCTTCCTCCTCGGGCCTGAATTCCAGGCCCCGGCTCGCCGCGTTTTCCGGGTTGTACATTCCGATAAGGCGGGAAGGCACATAGGCGCCTATGACATCGGAGACATAGATATCGCCGGGTTTGAGCGCCCGGAGTTCCGCAAAGTAGGTTTCCGCCTTGACGTAGGTATTGAGCCGGGAGGACACATTCCTCCGCCGGGGGTCCATCTGATCCGAAGTGGTTACCTTGACCAGCTCGTTCCCGTTCAGGTCCACGTAGGTCATTTCCAGGTAGAGGGGCCGGTCCTCCGTGTCCCAGAGTATCTGGGGCAGGTTGTGGTAGTTGGTGTCATTTTCCGGGTTGGATGAGCGGGAATAGGGCCCCCTGGCCAGGGGAACCTTGGGCACCCAGTGGCTCTGATCCTCCGACAGCGTCCATTCCTGCTGCCTTACGATGGGGCGGTTCCGGTGGCTTACAAAAAGCCGGTAGGCCGCCTCTCCCGGTTCGAGGCCCGAGGCGTAGCGTATGTCGTCATCCCGCTGGTAGAGGAAATCCGCCACCTGCCGGGCTATGTCCGTGCTGGTACGCTCGAGCTGTTCCGTGGCCAGGGCATTAAGGGCGGTTACCGAGTCCTCAATCGCCATGGTTCCCGTGGTTTCCAGGGCCTCATTCGCCTCTACGCTCAACTCCTGGGCCCTGCGGGAGAGCTCTTCCCCCAGGCTCCGGGCCTGCTGCCAGGCAAAGAAGGTGAGCAGCACCAGGGGAATAACCTTGATGATGACAAAAATGAGGATCAGCTTGGTCTTCATGCCCAGATTGAGCCGGTTAATGAAGCCCTCAACAGCGAATCGTACCTTTTGGATGATCCCCAGCACCGGCAAACTCCGCTTTTTAAAAGCCGCCTCAAAATTTAAGGGAAAAGCGGAGCCCTGGCTGCTTTTCCGAAACTTCCTGCAAAACCACGCAGGGTTTATGAATGGCCCAATCTACCACAACCGGGTAAAATCTTGCAATGAGCCGCCCGGCGCGCCTTCCGGGGTTAATCCGAATCGGGGACTCAGGGTTCTTCCATGCGGAAGAGCCGCCGGAAGAAGCGCACTATGCCGTTCCAGAGGCGCCCCCAAAAACCGGGATTCTTCCGGCGGTAGAGTTCCCGTGATGCCCGGCTCAATTCATCGGGGTTAAAATCCCGGCGCTGAAGGTTTTCTTCGATTTCGTATTCCAGCCGCGAGGTCCGGTCGGGCAGATCCGCCACCACCGCGTTGATGGTGCGCCAGCCCAGGAGCCTCGCCGCTTCCAGCCGCCGGCCCCCGGCGATGAGCAGATTTTTCCGGCTTATGACGATGGGGCTTATCTGGCCCACACGTTTCATGCTTTCCGCCAGGGCCGACAGATCGCCCATATCTTTACGGACCCGTTTTCGCACGATTATGTCGCTAAGGGGAACCTGCACGGGGCGCCTCAGTCCAAAAAGGGATTGGCGCCGGGAAATTCCGGCCTATAACCGGGCTCCTCTTCCCCGTAGCCCGTTCCGGCTTCTCCGGGGCCGGTTTCTCCGGCCCCGGCCTCTTCCTCCTCCCGCGGCCTTCTGGCTGGAACGCCCTGCCGCCGGTTCTGGGGGCTGCGCCCGGCGCCGCTCTCCCGCCTGGGGGGGGCCAGAACGCTGGCGTTGAGGGAGGGCATGGGCAAATCCCCCAGTATGGCCCGGTCGTCGAGGCTCAGGGTGTCCAGGCGCATGGCCCCGGTGGGAATATTGCTCCCGGCGATCAGGCCGGACCCGGCGCGGTGCTCATCGCAGTAGGTCGTGGGGCGGTGCTCGTCCAGGAAAGTCAGGGTGATCCCCCTGGGGCAGGCCGGGGTCTTGAGCAGCCCCGTATCGGGGCATATCACCAGGTCCGTTACCCCGGCGGCGGGCCGGACAAAGTCCCGCATGGGGTGCCCCGTGTGAATCTCCCGCATATAGTCCGCCCACACGGGCCCCGCCAGGGTGGCCCCGGTGAGGGAGACCCCCAGGGAGTTTCCCGGCAGATCGAAGCCGAACCAGATCGCCGTGGTGTAGTAGGGCGTGTAGCCCACGGTCCACGCGTCGGACCAGTTCTGGGTGGTGCCGGTCTTTCCCGCCACGGGGATGCGGTAACGGTTCCCCTGTTCGTCGCGGTAAACGAGCTTGCCCCCGGCGTTGGTGGGCCCCGCCAGAGTCCCCGCGTCCACGGTCCGCTTCAGCAGGGAGGTCATCACATACGCATTTTGGGGGCTTATCAACTGGGCGGCGCTGCCCCGGCGGCGCTGGGCCAGCCGGAGGTCCCGCTCCACGTCCAGCACCACCCGGCCGTTCCTGTCCTCCACGGAGCGTATGGCCAGGGGCGTTACCTCCCGGCCCTGGTTGGCGAAGATCGCAAAGGCCCGGGCCAT
This sequence comes from Spirochaetaceae bacterium, assembly GCA_031273985.1. Lineage (GTDB taxonomy): Bacteria > Spirochaetota > Spirochaetia > Treponematales > Breznakiellaceae > JAISQV01. The sequence continues at coordinate 2,431 of JAISQV010000029.1, forward strand.
CTGTAAGGGGGACACGGAGATGATCCCCAGGCCCATGGGGTAGACCCGGGGGAAGGTCCTGCGTTTCTGGTCGGGGTCGTCTATCCCCAGGAGCAGGGCCGCCCGGTCTATGGCCGCGTCGAAGCCTATGGCGTCCAGCACCTTGATCGAGGGGACATTCATGGACTGGGCCAGGGCGTCGGCCAGCAGCACCGGCCCCTTCCACTCGCCCCGGAAATTCAGGGGTATATAGGGGGTCCCGTCCTCATTGTACAGCACCATGGGCAGATCGTAGATCAGCGAGGCGGGGTTGAATTTCCCCAGATCGATGGCTGCGGAATAGTACAGGGGCTTGAAGGAACTCCCCGGCATGACCCGTCCCTGGGTGGCCCGGATCAACTGATTGGATTCATCGTAACGGGATCCCCCGATGATAGCCTTGATGTAGCCCGTATCGTTTTCTATCGTGATAAGGGCCCCCTCTATCACATTCCGGGCCGCCGTATTGGCAAGGTCCGCGTAACCCATCATGGTCAGGGTCTTGAGGTCCTGTATACCGAAGACCAGCGCCGCCATGTCCGCCACGGGGTTAATGGTCCGGGTGTACCGGGACTGGGCCTTCTGCCCGTTCTGCGCGTCCGAGGTGGCGTGAATGGAGGAGAGGTTGAAGGCCAGGGAGAGCAGGTCCACAATGGGGGTATAGACCGCCTCCGCCTGGACCAGCCGCGTCTGCCGGGAACTGTTGTACTCCCGGTTGGCCCGCTCCAGGCCCTGCGCCATGTAGCGCTCCGCGGCCTCCTGGAAGTCCAGGTCCAGGGTGGTGAGCACCGTATAGCCGTCCCGGTAATAATCCATCGTGCCGTACATCATCCCGTCCAGTTCCCGGCGCACGTACTCACTGAACCAGGGGGCCGCGTCCTCCCGGTTGTAGTAGGCCGAGGTGGAAGCCCGCGTATAGTCGTAGTGATCCCAGTAATCCTCAAACGAGGCTTCCGCCTCCTCCTCCGTGGTGTAGCCCAGCTCTATCATCCGGTCCAGCACCCAGCGCTGCCTGTCCATGGCCACATTGGGATGGTCCAGGGGGTTGAAGCGGGAGGGGTTGGAGAGCTGCACCACCAGAATCGCCGCCTCGGCCAGGCTTATCTGCCGGGCGCTGTGGCCGAAAAAATACTTGCTTGCCGCCTCCACGCCGAAAACACCGGGGCCCATATACATACGGTTGAGGTAAATCTCAAGAATCTCGTTCTTCGTGTAGCGCCGCTCCATCTGAATGGCCCACCACAGTTCCCGGATCTTCCGCGCATAGGAACGCTCCGTGCGGTCCGTGTAGAGAGTCCCCGCCACCTGCTGGGTAATCGTGGAACCGCCCCCCAGCGACTGGCCGGTAATCTGCCCGTAGAAGGCCCGCGCTATGCCCCGGATACTGAACCCCCGGTGGTTATAGAAATCCGGGTCCTCCCGGGCCAGCACCGCGTAGATCAGATGCCGGGGCAGGTCCGAAAGCGAAACCAGCTCCCGCTTCTCATCGGCGGAAAATTCGGTTATCAGCCTGCCGTTTATATCGAGGATCCTCGCCGGCAGGGCGGGGGCGAAATCGACAAAATTCTCTTCATTCTTGAGGTTCACCGTCATAGCCAGAGACAGCCCCAGCCCTATACCGATAAGCACCGCCAGGACTATGGCCGCCCCCGCAAAAACGCGCACCAGGACAAAACCTTTCATAGTATATCTTCATTATAGACGCCGCGGCCTCCTGAAGCAACGGCGAGCGGCAAGGAGGGCGCATCCCCGGCGCAAAGCGCCGGGGACCGGGCTATCGCTCCAATCTTTTATGCCCGTACCGGGCATAAAAGGATTTCCGCTCTATCCCTTGCGCGGGCCCGCCTCCGGCGGGCAGACCTGGCGGCCCTGTAGAATCCTTCCGGGGCCGGCGCGCATAATTCGCGCCCTCTTTTGTTTCCGCCGGCCCCAGGGAATCCTTCCCCTTTTTACCTTTTTAGACTATCGTTTTGTATATGACGCAATTCTACTTTCTATCGATACTGCTCAACGCCCTCTCCGGGGGCCTCCTCCTGAGCAGCGCCCCCGGCGGCTACGAAACCGCGCCGGATAGCCCCCTGCTGCCCCCCTTTCTGGCAAAGGAGACTCCCCAACTGGTCCTGGGGGGCCTCACCGTACTCTGCGGCATCTTCAAGCTGCTCTCCGTGTTTCCGGGGGATCTGCCCGTCCTGGGGGACTTCTTTCCCTCCGTGGCGGGCCTGGCGGCGGGCTTCATGCTGGTGTTCCGTTTCTACCGGAAGCGCGGCACCCTCGAAGATGAAAAAACCGAGCGCTTCTCGGCGCTGGCCGAAAAAAACCGGAAATTCATCGGTATTGCCGCGCTGGCCTCCTCGGCGCTGCACTTTCTCTTTCCCGGCGTACTCTTTCTGTAATGGACGCTTCGGTGGCCGGGATCATCCGGCGGGGAAAGCGTATCTTTATAGCCCGCAGGCTTGAGGGCGGAGACCTGGGCGGTAAGTGGGAATTCCCCGGCGGGAAGGTCGAGGAAGGCGAGAGCGGCGAAGAGGCGCTGATTCGGGAATTCCGGGAGGAGTTTGACCTCGCCGTAACCGTGGGCTCCCTCCTGGGGACCGCCGCCTTCGAGCACCGGGGGCGGCGGCGGAGCCTGCGGGCCTACCTGGCGGAGACCGGAGGCGTTCCCGTGCTGAAGGAACACGCCGAATGGAAGTGGGCCGCCTTGGACGAAATCGAAGGCCTTGACTTTGCCGGTTCCGACCGGGGCCTCTTCCCCGCCCTACGCGCCTATCTTGATTCCCAGGGCGAAGTCCCAGGTTTCCAGCCCGGCCCCCCCGCTGGAGTTACCGAGATCTTCCCAGATGGTGGAGCCGGCCCGGCGCCTCCGGGAGAAGCCCCGGGAGCCCCTGAGGAGCGTCCAGGAACCCCGGAAGCTCAGCGCCACCCAGGCGGAGGGTGAAAAGGAAAGCCTCCACTCCGGCTTGAGGTAGAAGCCGCCCTCGGGATAGTCCTCATACTCGTCGTAGCTGCTCTTGTCCCTGCTCCGGAAGTGATAATCCCTGGCCGCGCCCCAGATAAGGGGGCTGAGGCTGAGGGAAGCCCCCAGGGAAAAGGATTTGAGGAAGGACAGGTCAAAGCCAAAGCCCGGCGCTAAGAGCAGCCATTCCTGGCTGTAGTCTATGACCGCTCCGCTTACGGGAATCCTGGGCTGATCCGGGTCCCACGCGGGGGCGGAAGGAATCCCGTCAACCTTGTTGTGCTGGTAGTACCCGTCCCGGGCCTCCCAACTCACTTTGCTCCAATATACCCGGAAGAGGAAGTCCAGGGTCAGGGAGCGGAAGCGGGTAAAGGGGCGTATGCCGAGGCCCAGATCGCCCTCGACAAAGAGGGCCCCGCTGGTGTAGTTGTCGTGGCGCGAAAAATCCGTGAGGTAGGTCTGATCGTCGTCCTGCCAGTCCCGGTCCTCCATGAAGCCCGTGTTGCCGTTGATGCCGGACTTGACCGTAAGCCGGGCAAAGGGCGAGAAGGCCGGGCTGTCCAGGGCAAGGTTGAGGGCCGCGCCGTAGTAGTACAGGGGCCGAATGTCCCAGTTCAGGCGTGACAAAAACTCCGCCCCGCTGGAAGCCCCGTAGACCAGTTCCACGCCGCCGCCCTGCATAAGCCCGGCGAACAGTTCCGTGGAGAAGCGGAAGGAAAAGCCCCCCTTACCCTGCGCCCCGGCGGGGAGGGCGAAAGAGATGACTAAGGCGGCGAATAAGGCTATAGTCTTCACCGTATGAACGTAGGGTTTTTTTGCCCTCCGGGTCAAGTTTCCCGGCGGGTTTTGCTCGTCCTTGCCCTCGCCCTCTGCTGCTCCTGCCGCCGGGATGATTCCGGGGCCCAGGCCCCTCCCCCAACGCCGCCCCTCTCAAGGCCCGTCATTGGTTACGGCGTCATAAGCGTCTCCTACACCCACGTTACCGCCGAGCCGGATCCCGCGGGGCTCTCCCTGGGCTACCTCCGGCAGGGGGCCATCGTCGAAGTGGTGGAACGCCGCTCCGTAAGCCGGGACGGGGCGGCGGAATTCTGGGTCTTTGTCTCCCCCCGGGCCGGGGAGGGGGCCTACCGGGGCTGGCTGCCCGCATCCCTCGTTCAAATTTACGACAACCTCTCCCAGGCGGAAACCGCGGCCCGGAGCCTCTCGCCATGATGTTCCTGCTCCCCTGGCTGCTTCCCCCGCTGGTTGGGGCGGCCATAGGTTACCTTACCAACGCCGTAGCGATCAAAATGCTCTTCCGGCCCCTCAAGGAGATACGGCTCTTTGCCGGAAAAGGCGGAAAGGGCATAAAACTTCCCTTTACGCCGGGCATACTCCCCCGGGAGCGGCACAAACTTGCCTCCAGCATAGGGGCCATGGTGGAGCGGGAACTCCTTACGGAGGAGATAGTCCGGGAGCGGCTCCGGCGGGAAAGCGTCCGGGAGACGGTGCGGAATTCCATAGGGGCCCTCACGGCAAACCTGCTGCGCCTGAGCCCGGCGGAATTGTTCCGCGCGGAGCCACAGGGCGCCTATCCCGCCCTCTCCGCGCTGACCGAGGCGGTCTGGCCCCGCCTCGTGGACAGCCTCACGGCCTTCCTGGGAAAGCCCGACATACGCCGGGAACTGGAGGGGCAGGGCAAGAAACTCGTGGAAACGGCCATGGACGAACTTTCCGTTTTTCAGCGCTTTTTTGTCGAGGCGGGAAACTACGACACCGCCATTCAGGAGCGTATGCCCCGGATCGTCGACGACTTCATCCGGCGCATGGACACGCTTCTCCGGGACGGAAAAATGCGGGGCCGGGTACTCTCCGCCCTGGGGGAGGAGGGAAGCCAGGGCCTGGGTGAACTGCTGAACCTTCAGGGGGAGGTGAAGGAGGGCCTGGACCGCCTCATCGCGGATCGCCTCTTTGAGGCGGTGGACCGGCAGATAGGGCCCATCCTTTCCACCCTCGACATAAAAACCATGGTGGAGGAGCGCATCGATTCCCTTGAGATGATCCGGGTTGAAAAGATAGTGCTGGATGTCATGGCCAATCAGTTTACGTGGATCAACCTCTTCGGCGGCATCCTCGGCGCCCTCATAGGCTTTTTCCAGGCCCTGCTCTCCCACTTCATGGCTCGCGTCTGACCCCCTGCATCTACACCGATAAAGATAAGGGCGTTCCCCTGCCGCCGGCGGTTTTCGGCAGCATAATAATAAATGAGGTACGGACAAACGGCACATAACGGGTCTGTATTATGTAAAACTTGCTGCGAAGCGTCCGCCATGGACGGCGGGCGCTTTTCATATATACGTTTATTTGACTTTCTATTAATTTTGAATATAATTATGCACAAGGAGTTGAGTAAATGATAAGAACGTTTTTTACACCAAAAGACAAGCAGATAACCTTGTCCATTCCGGAAAAATATGTTGGTGAAAAGCTGGAAATTATAGTTTTTCCCATAAAAGATGCCTCTTTTACGCCTAGTTCCTCTCAAAAAATACCTGTATTTGGCTGTGCAAAAGGAAAGTTTAAAATGTTAGATGATTTTGACGATCCCCTGGAAGACTTTATGGAGTATATGCAATAATGGATTTACTCTTGGATACACACACACTTATTTGGTTCTTCAATGGTGATATTCAATTATCCGAAAAAGCAAAACAAGCAATTATTGATTCACAAAATCGAAAATATGTAAGCGTGGTTTCTTGGATTTAGTTGACGCTAATGGGTTTGAATTGCTTCCTGTTGACAAAGAACCAATTTTGCAATTAGAAAAACTTCCCTTTATTCACAGGGATCCCTTTGACCGATTGCTTGTTGCAACTGCAATTTCAGAAAAACTATATATTGTTACTAAGGACGATAATATTAACCAATATTCAATCAATACAATTTGGTAAAATTTATTTTTTCTTCCCTTTTCGTCTGTGTGGTCTGTGCCTTCTTCGTGGTTAATATTCTCTCCGTTACTACCCGCCGGCGCTACCCCCGGATAAGCCCCAGCCCGGCCAGCGCCGCCCGCAGGGGGGCCTCGTTCACCGGCGAAAGCG
>JAISQV010000218.1 GCA_031273985.1 Spirochaetaceae bacterium
CTGGTCTTCCTTTTACCCTCCCCCGTGTTTCCCCACCGGCCGTAACGGTAAATTGCGGGGGGGTTAAGCCCGTCTGCCAAATTTTTTTTTAAACCTCCCCCTTACCCCCCCCCCCCCCCCCCCCCCCGTCGACGGTTATGTAGCGATTCCCCCTGCGGGGAAAAATCTTATTCAACACACAGAAAAGCGCCCCGGAGGCCCTGCCGCACCCTGCGGTCCGGACTTCGGGGCGCTTCTTGCATGTATTCACGCGGGGGATTCCCGGCAGCCAAAGTGCCGGGAATCCCCCCTTCATGGGAACCCTGAATCCGCGCCGGGATTGGCGTCCGCCGAACGTTGTTCGAGGGTGGCGCGGATCAGGGTATCGCATCGTATCCCGCGAGAAGGGGGAAGACAAGATGGAAGATCATCATAAAAACAGTAGGGCCGGCGCCGCGCTCCTGGGCGCGCTGCTGGTATTGCTGGACATGGCGGGCTGCGCTTCGCCGGTGAACAGCGAGCCGCCCTTTGTGGCGGTAACGGGCATTAGCGGCGTACCGGCGGAAAGCATTGCGGGCCAGGCCATCGTCCTGGAGGGGGCCAGCGTGGAACCCGCCGGGGCCAGCGCCAGGGACATTACCTGGACGCTGAAGGACGGGGGCGGGATCGGGCTAAGCGTGGAATCCCTGGCCCAGGGCGCGGTAAGGCCCGCCGGGACCGGCGTTCTGGTACTAACCGCATCCGTTCCCAACGGAAAGGGTGGCGGGGCGGACTTCAGCCGGGACTACAGCGTAGCCATCGTGGAGGGCTACACCGTTACGGCCAACGGGACGCACCGGCAGACGGCCACCACGGAACTTTCCTTCACCTTTACCGGCGCCGTGGGGGACCTGACGGACACGGACATTATCCTGAGCAACGGCACGGGCGCGGCGGTGAAGGGCGCCCTGAGCGGCGCCGGGGCGAACCGGAGCCTGGGCATACGGGTAGAAGCCGAGGGGACGCTCAAGGTAACGATACTCCGCTCGGGCATAGAGAGCGCGGTAAAAACGGTAACGGTGTACAGCGACGGCCAGCCCTACCTCGCCGAAGCCGATGGAAGCGCCGGCACGGAAGATACCAGCGCCATCACCTTTACCTTTGAAGAGCCCGTAGAGGATCTGAGCGCCGGGGACATTATCATCGTCAACGCGGGGGCGACGGTAAGCAAGGGCGCGCTGAGCGGCGCGGGCACCGTCTGGACCCTGGGGCTCACGGTTACCAATCCGGGGGCGATTACCGTGGCGATCCGCAAGGCCGGCGTGGAAAGCGTGGTGAGGCCGCTCACGGTGTACAAGGCCGGCGTACTGGCCATAGCCGCGTACACGGCGGAGGCCAACGGAGGCTCAACGGAGAGTTCCACCTTTATCCTGTTTAAGTTCGGGGACAATGCCGTGAGCGGCCTGACCGCCGGCCACATAGTCTTCGGGGGCGGCAGCGGCACGGTGGTAAAGGGCGCCCTCACCGACCTTGCCGGGGGGAGAACCTGGATGCTGGAAATTACCGTTACCGTTGCGGGAACCAATACCGTGTCCATCGTCAAAGAGGGCGTGGAAGCGGAGGCCAAGGCGCTGACCTTGTACCGGGCCCTGCACTACGGCGCCGTAAGCATAGGTACCGGGGACATTGTTAAAACGGCAACCGCCGTAGCGGAAATAACCGCGCCGGCGAATGTGGGCGGGGCCGTCCCCCTGTACCAGTGGCAGGCGGGGGCCTCGGGGACGGGGCCCTTCAGCGCCATAGCGGGCGCTACAAGCGACACGTGGACCGTGCCCGCCGAATACCTGGGCAAGTACATCCGGGCGGAGGTTACCTTCGAGGGATTCGGCGGCGCCCTGACCAGCGCTGCCCGCAAATGCATAAACCCGCCCCTTGAGGGCACGGTAAGCATAAGCGGGGGGGCCCTTACCGTGGGAACAACCCTGATGGCCACGCCGTCTTTGACCAGCCCCGAGGGAGACCTCTCCTATGCGTGGCGGCGGGGGAACAGCACCGGCGGCGCCTTCACGAACCTGGCCGGGGAAACGGGCCTCTCCTACACTCTTGCCGAGGCTGATTTAGGCAAGTTTGTCCGCTTTGCCGTAACCTGCAGCGGGAACAGCGGGGAATTGACGGAAACGGCGGGGCCCATTACCTGGCCCCCCTACACGGGGAAGCCCAAAATTACCTATGTTGGGGAGCGTAATCCGGGGACGCTCCTTACGGCGGATATCGGCGGCATTACGGGTAGTCTGGGAACTGTCCAGTACCAGTGGCTGAGGGCGGATGACGCCGCCTCCCTGTCGCCGGGCAGCGCCATTCCGGGCGCTACAGATTCAACCTATCTGCTGGTAAATGACGACAACGACAAGTACGTCGCGGTACTGGTAACTTACAGCAAGAACAGTACCGCCGGAGCGGAGGCCATGTCCGCCCCACTGAAGATTGGGGTGGGATTTTATGATTTTACCACATCAACGAGCGCCAAAAATGTTTTTGGTACCAATGCTATAAATGGCGTCACCTACGGAGGCGGCAAATTTGTGGCCGTGGGAGCCGCCGGCACTATAGCGTACTCCACCGATGGCGGAATCAACTGGACAAAAGCTACCGGCACCGGGACCGGTATTTTGAATGCCGTTGCCTATGGGGGCCCGCAAAACGGGGAAGTATTTGTGGCCGTGGGAGCTGGGTCACTCTGGTCTGCGGACGGAATAACCTGGGAGAGCGTATCAAGCTCCGGTGTTCGTACTGATGTCATTTGGGGTGATGCTGCCGGTGTATTTGTTTCCGTTGGTATTACCAGCACTAACACTAACAACGCGACCTGGTCTGCGGACGGAAAAAGCTGGACAACGGCAGGAGGTATGAACACTGCTGCAGGCCGCGCCCTAAACGTTCTTGCCTACGGTAGCGGCAAATTTGTGACCCTCACAAACGGAACAGGAAATCAAATTAATCACGCCTCATTTTATTCAACGGACGGCAAAACATGGGAAAATCACCTAAACAATGGGACTGTGGCGGCACCAACTGCACTAGCCTGGTGGAAGGATTTATTTATTCTTCCCCGCAGCAACGGATCATTGCTCTGCGCGGAGGGCAGCTCCAACGTAGCGTCACCAGCGTGGTCAAAGACTGTTGCTAACACCATAACGGGTTACACCACCGGAACTTCAATTACCGCCCTGCGGGGCAACGACACCTACCTGGTTACGGGAACCAGTACGGGGCTAATAAGGATCGGTACCGGCCTGAACTCGGCGGATGAATGGCATGCCGCCACCTTCGAAGGAGAGGAAGCCCCCTCGGTGTCCCAGCAACTGAACGAGGTAGCCTGCGGTGACGGAACCTTTGTCATCGTGGGGAATAACGGAACGGCCCTCTTTTGGACGCCCTCGCATTGAGGGGTCTCATACGGAGTATAGGGAGAAACACATGATACAGCGAAAAGCATTACCGGCGCTGCTGCTGGTCCTGGCGGCGCTCGGCGGCTGCCCGGACCCGCAGAAGGCGGCGGAGGGGCCGGATACCGGGCAGCCGGGAACGGGCAGCGAACATAACGGCGGGGAAAACAGCGGCGCTGAAGAAGGCGGCGGCGAAGAGGGGGGCCGCCAGGGTTACGGCGATTTTCCCCAGGGCGCGCCCCTGACCGCGGACATAGCCTTCACCTTCACCGGAAACAACAGCTCCGGCCTCTCGCCGGAACTCCGCTGGGAGGGCATGGGCACGGAGCGGCAAAGCTGGGCCTTCAGCGCGCGGGAACAGCGCCGGGTCTACTTCGCCGTGAACAAGGAGGCGGCCCAGACCGTCGTCATCAGCGGCCGGGACAGGGCAAAGGTAACGCAGACCATCGAGGCCGGGCGAAACGTTGACGGCTCCACGGCAAGCGCGGAGCTTACGATCTTTAGCGTGAACATCGAAGACCTCTACTTTGCCGGGGGAACGCGGAACTTTGCCCTGGAGGTGGTGGAGGCGGGAAAGGCGCCCCTCACGGTAAGCGTTACCCTTACGGTAACGCCTAACCTGGACGCGGGCATAACGGTGTTCAGGGTAACCGGGGACCCCGCCCCGGAGCAGCCGGGGGACGAAAGCCTGGAACTGGTAAGCGGCATAAACGCGTTCAACATGCCCGGCATGGCCTTTGACCCCGCCATGCCGGCCTACCGCCTGCTCGACGCCCTGGCCTGGATAGACCGGAACGCGGAGGAAGGCGGCGATTACCTGGTGCGGGTCGAAAAAAACGAGGAATTACCCGCCATGGCGCTGACCTGCCTGAACCGGAATGTAACGATACGGCTGCGGGGATACGGGGCGCAGCGGATCATCACCCATGACGAGTCGAAGAACAATGACACTTCGGTAGGTACGTACAGAAATAAAGCGCTTCTTCCATCGGCCTCCGCGACCGATTTCAGAGGTTTCCTTAATGTCGGCGATTATACCGCAACTCGTGGCAATATCATCCCGGATCCCCTCAGCAGCATAACCCTGATACTTGAGGAAAAGATAACGCTGCAGGGGAGAGGTACGGTTAACAGGGACGCGCATACCTATCTCTGCATGGTACAGGTACGCCCGGGGTCCGAGCTGGTTATGCGAAACGGCTCCATGATAACCGGCTATGCCGTCAGCGCGGAAACCTCTGCCGCCGAGACGAGCGTCATTTATATGGCGAATGGCACTGTACTGCCAAGCGGCCGCTTCAGGATGACCGGCGGGGAGATAAGCGGCAACACCGTGGGCGTTAATAGCGGCGCGGTCATCTACTTTGAAAGCAGCCTGGGCACAAACAAAAATTCGGCGCTGGACGGGTCGTTTGAAAAGACCGGCGGCAGCATCACCGGAAACTACGACTCCGAGGGCGAAGCGGCGGACAGGGTGTATTTCCGGACCAGAGACAACGCGATAAGCGTTGAACCCGGCAGGGCCTACAGCGCCCCGCCGATTCTATAAGGAAGGACGACATGAACAGCATGAAGAAGATCGGAGCGGGCATGAGGGGCGCCCTGTGCCTCCTCTGCCTTGCGGCGGGCCTGGTTTTTGCCGGCTGCGAACAAGTGGCCGGCGTAGTGCCGGACGACGGCGCTGGCTTTGTCGCGGTAAGCGGCATCAGCGGAATCCCCACCGGGGGCTACCGGGGGGCGGAGCTGGATCTTTCCCGCGCGGCGGTAACGCCTCCGGGGGCTACCAACCGGACGATAGAATGGACCGTCCTCGAAGGGGGCGGAACGGGCATAAGCTCCGGCGCCCTGGCCGGGGGCAAGGTTACGCCCGGCGCTCCGGGGGTCCTGCGGCTCCTGGCCTCGGTCCCCGACGGGAAGGCTCCGGGAGTTGACTATACCCTGGAGAGCCGCCTCGTTATCGGCGCGGTCTTTGTGCCGGTAAACGGCATCAGCGGCGTACCCCTTTCCGGCACGGTACAGGCCGTACTGGACCTGTCCGGCGCGGTGGTATCCCCGGATAACGCGGTCAACAAGACTATCCTCTGGTCGGTGATCGACGGGGGCGGAACCGGCGTAGGCACCGCGGACCTCGCCGGCGGCAAGGCCGCGCCCACAGCCACGGGCTTCCTGCAGGTCCGGGCGACCATTGCCGGGGGCGCCGCCGGGGGGGACTACACCGAAGACTTTACCATAGGCATAGGCGAGGGGGAGGGCTCAGGGCCCGCCGCCATAGCGGGTATAACCGTAAGCTCCCTGCCGGCCACCACCTACTACGCGAAGAACCAGAGCTTCAACCCCGCGGGGCTTGAGGTGAGGTATGTCAATGAAAACGGCGGCTACGGAGCGGCGCTGGCCGCGGGGGACTATACGCTGGACCCGGTGGATACCTCCACGCCGGGCCTCAAGCCGGTGAGAATAACTTCCGCCGGCTATCAGCCGGTGTATTTTTCGATCTTTGTGGACCCCTCGGACGTGATTCTGCGGAGCCTCGCGCTCACCAGCGCTCCCTCAAAAATGGAGTATGACCTGGGGGAAAGCTTCGACCCCGCGGGCATGGTGATAACCGGAACCTACTCGGACGGCAGCACCAAAACCGTCGACAACAGCATAGTCGCGGTAAGCGGCTACGACAAATTCACCAGGGGCAGCCAAACCCTGACCCTGCGGATAAACACGTCCAGCCTGACCCTGCCCGGCGTCAAGGTAGTGATCCCCTCGGGGGCGGCCATAACGCTGAATCCCTACAGGGCGGGGAGTGCTAACCATGCGGTGCAATTTTACCGGACCGTGTACGTAAAGGGGAGACCCTTTGACTTTGAAAAGTCCAATCTGCAGGCCACGGTGAAGTTCGGCAGCGTTACGGCAAAATTGACCCCCGGAAGGGGCCTCTACCCGGCGGACCTAACGGGTTTCAACCCCAACCTGGGGGGAGCCCAACAGTTGACGCTGACCCTGGACAATGCCTCCGTTACCTTCGATGTATACGTCGCCAATGTGGAGCCCGCGGTCTGGTTCGACTACGGCTATATGCGGCACGAGGCCGACCCCACCGGCAGGGGACCCGGCGCGGGCGTGTACTACGCTAGGCCCGATGAGACCCTGGTCCTGGCGCCGGTGCGTTACCTCATAGGCTATGACGCGGAGAACCGGAACCTGGGGGCGGCCTATGCCTGGACGGTAAGCGGAGGGGACTACGACACCGCCGCCGCCCGTAACCGGGAAACCTTCGCCTTTACGCCCGCGGCGGCGGGAACCTACACGGTGCAGGTAAGCGTTACCGGAAGGGATTACGCCACCGGCGCTACCATTACCAAGACAGCCTCCACCGATGTGGTCTGCTACACGGAACCCCTGTCTGCGGGAACCTTCGGCGTCCTGAGAAACTTCGCTCCCGGCCAGTTTACCCAGTCGGGGAACGGCTACGGCTGGAGCCTGGGGGGAGCGGGCGGCTACGAGGTATGGCATGTGACAAGCCGGGATTCGTATATCATCCAGGGGAACCCCATGGCGACCTGGATGGAAGCCGGGGTGGTCTGGGTCATGGAAGACCGGAACGGAAACGGCATCCCCGATGAGATGTGGTACGAGCTAAGGGGCAGCGATGAAACACATTCGTCCTACAAGAACCTCATAACCCGGCGCTATGCCATCACCTGGATCAAATCGGGGGAGAAGGACGTAGAAAACGAATACGGCCAGACCATAGCCGGAACCTACTGGGTGGACAGCAAGGGCCGCGCGGGGCTTATGTACGGAGGCTGGCCTTCGAACTGGGGGGTAACGGGCGGCAGGGTAACCTACACGGGCACCCTGCTGAGGGACGACGGCAACATAGACACGGGAACTTACGGCGGCCTGATTAACATGGCCGGTTATGTGGATACCGGGAACTATGGCAAATGGACCGGGGATAACTGGGACCGGTACTATGTGAGCGACGCCATGCGGGCGGACGGCGAGGCGGTAAGCCTCAGCGCGGTGCGCTTCATCAAGGTGCAAACGGCGATACACCGCTACGGCGGCATTTTCGGCGAGGTTTCCACGGAGATAAAATCCGCCACAGACCTGGGCTCCCAGTCGGACTTCCCCGACCCGGTTTATTAAGCGGGGCGCCGCGGCGGAGTGAACCGGAGGCGCTGCCTCCGGTTCACTTTTCTCCCACGAACCTCGGTCAAGGATCCTTCGCCAGCAATCCCGCGGGGAAGGAAATGGTCTTGAGGCGGGACTTTTCCCCGGAAAGCAGGGTGATGTCCCGCCGGGCGCAGCCGAGGAGCCCGGCAAAGAAGCGCAGCAGCTCGGCGTTGGCCTTGCCGTCCTCCGGCGCGGCGGCGATTCGTACCCTGAGGCGGTCCCCCTTGAGGCCGGCCAGCCCCGTAACTGACGCGCCGGGCTGAACCTTGAGGTCCAGCAGGGCCCGCTCCCCCTCGATCCGCAGGGCGGGGCTCAATTCCTGGGGAGCCAGTGAAGCTTTCCCGTTTTCCATACCAACGAAACTCCCTCAAAGGGTTTTGCCCCGTCCTTCCCCGGCTTCAGGGGCTCCAGAACCAGATTTGCCGTTGCCGCCGCGCGAAACCGAATCGCCGGGGCCGGCGTCAGGGCGGCTATCTCCCGCGCCGCCTCCCTTTCCGCGGGATCGCCCCCCGTGATAAAGGCGCAGAGGAGGGGCGGGTGGAAGAGGCTCCCCGTAGGCAGCGCCGCCGGATCCGGGGCGGGCTCCAGGGGGAGGCCCCAGAATACAAGGCCGCCGGGGCCCTCATGGGAAGCCAGGGGGGGGCCGGCGCTGAAGCCCCCCGGAGCCCCCCTCCGCAGGGCGCGGGCCAGGGCGCTGAGTTCCCCCGCGCTGAGGGGCCCGGCTGAGGCCAGGGGAGCCGCCGGGGGAAAGGCCCAGACCTGGAGGGCAACGCCGCGCCCCAGCCCCGAGGCAAAGAGCCGGGCCTGCCAGTCCCGCAGCGCCGGGCGTATATCCCGGTGGGGAACCAGCGCCACAAAACGGAGGGGCCCGCCCTCGTATTGATCGGCCTTTACCATGCGGGTATTATAGAACAGATGAAGATAAAGACCAAGATTTTGGCGGATCGCCTGGTGGCCCTGTTCTCCGGGTGGCCGGGGGTGGAGTGCGTCTCCCTCAACGAGGCGGCCATGCCGGACACCCTGGATCCCTATTTTGCCCTGGTGCTGGATGTATTCTTCTCCGCGCCCATCCCCCCGCCGGAGGAACGCCGGGGGCTCTACGGGGAGGATGTGACGGCCTTTGAAAATTCCAGCCATCACCTGAAAGACCGCTTCCTCATCGGGGATATGCCCGTCAGGGTGGAGTACAAATCCATAGCCCAGATCGAAGAACTGGCCTCCTACGCCGACACAAGGGCCGATTCCCTGTGGCTGATCAAGGATTCGGGGACTTACGGTTTCTACCGCCTCACCCAGGGGGAGGTTCTCTACCGGCGATCCGGCTGGATAGACAAGGTTCGGGAACGGCTGCTGGCGGCGCAGGATGATTTTTGGGAGCGCCTCCGGGACGTGAACCAGTCGAAGATGGAACATTTTCTGAACGATCTCGGGGCGGCGCTCTACCAGGGGGATGATTTCTTCTCCCTCATCTCCGCCGCGGGTTTCATAAAACACGCGTGTCTCACCCTGTTCTGCGTCAACCGCCGCTTCGAGCCCTCCCACCGGGCCTACGGCGCCCAGGTGCTGGAACTGCCGGAACTTCCCGAATCCTTCGCCGCGCAGCTCGAAATTTTCCTGAGCCACCGGGAGGGGGGCGCTTCGGCGGAACGGCGTTACACCCTGGCAAAACTCATTGCCCGGGGGATCATCTCCCTCCCATGAGGGCCAAGAATATTTAACCACGGAAAACACGGACCACACGGAAAAAAGACAAAGGCAAGAGGAAGCGAAGAGAATATTGACCACAACGAGAGCGCAAAGAAAGAAGCAGGAGGAAGACCAAGACTTATACGAAGACGCACGAAGGAAGAAGGAGGGAAAGGCGAGGAACTCCAAAGGCCGCTTCCAGTCCATTCCTCCTCTGTACGCCTTCGTGCCATCCTTCCACGCCTTTACTTTTCCTTAAACCGCAGTGGAAAAGTGTAAAATCTTCGTATATGTCTCTTCGTGCTCCTCTTGCGGTCTATGCGGTTATCCTACATTCTTACAGAGTTTGCATCTTGCAGTCGCTTTTTGGAGGTTTTATGCGCGAAACGCAACAAACTCCAGGCTTGTTGCTTGCCCATGCCGTCGATCTCATCAAGGCATTCGTCCCCCGGCTTGCCGCAGCCCTGGCGCTTCTTTCCGCCTGCGAGACGGCCAGGCCGGCGGGCTTTCCCGCGCCGGGGGCCCTCTACGGCCTCTCCCCCGCAGCGGCGGCGGGGCGGCTCAGACCGGGGGAGGTTCTCCGCTACAGCTTCGACCCGCCGCTGAATATTGCCCCGGACCTTTCCCTGGAATTCGAATACCAGCCGCCGGTTTCCGCTGCCGGGTGGAAGGCTCTGCTCAGCCTGGAAGACGGCTTTTCCGGCCCTTGGGAACTCCCGCCGGAGGCCTGGGGATTATCACCCGGAGGCAACCGTTCCTACGCAACGCCCCTGCTGCCGGGCCGGCTCGAAGGTTTCAGCCTCGCCGCCGGGGAAGGCGCGGAGGGGGAGCTGCGGATCACCGCCATCCGGCTGATTCCCCGGCGTTACGGCATCGATGCGACCTCCGGGAGACTCCGCCTGACCCCCTTCGTGTACCGGGACGCCGGGGGCCGCTTCACCATAGAGCTCCCGGAGGCTTACCGCTTTTCCCGGCCCCCGGAACTGATACTCCGGGATTTCGGGGAGGCGGAACTGGACCTGGGAGGCCGCCGTTACGCATACCGCCCGGCCCAGCCGGGGGAAGAGCGGCGCATCCCGCCGGGACTCCTCCGCCCGGAGGGGGCCCTCGCCCTTTACCCCTCCAGTTTTACGGCGCTGATCCTCAGCCTGCCGGAGGCTCCCCCTTCGGCGCCCGGCCCGGCGTACTATCCGCCCGTTCCCCTGGATCCGGGCCTCATCCCCGGCAACCCCCGGGAAAGCTGGCGGGACGGGCGCGTAGAGGTCTTCCTCTGGGATGAATTCCCCGGAATCATCATCTTTGACACCGCCGATTACGAGGTACAGAACCGCCTCTTCAAGCGCCTCGCCTTTTTTGCGGAAAAGGCGGGGTACCGTTCCCGCCTGGTTCCCGACGCGGAGCTTGCGGGGCTCCACGGCTGGAACGCCCATGACTACAACGCCGGGGACCTGGCCGCCTTCTTTGAAGCCGCCCGGCAAAGCGGCTTTCCCCTCCTGCCGGAAGAGGCGGAACTGCGGGAACTGCTCCTCGCCTGCGGCGTGATCCGTCTTGCCGGAGGCGGCATAACGGGCGGCGAGGGGGCGGCGCTCTCCCTCTCGCGGGAATCCCCCGATTATCTGCGGCGGCGCTTCCTCGTGCACGAATGTTACCACGGCCTCTATTTCATGGACCGGGATTTCCGGGACTTTGCCGCCCGGCGCTGGGAAGGTCTGGAGGATGAAGCCCGGCGCTTCTTCCGCTCCTACTTGGATTCCCAGCGCTACGATCAGGACTACCCCTACCTGGCGATCAATGAATTCATGGCCTACTGCCTCCAGCAACCCGCCGCCCAAGCGGGCCCTTACTTCGGAGAATCCCTGGCCCGGCAGATATACGCCAACTCTTGGCGCCGCGCCGTACTGCCCCCGGCCTCGCTCAACCCCGACGGAAGCAGGGCCTGGCCCAGCCTGGGGGACGCCTTTTCCCGGGAGGCCCGCGCCTTCTCGGAGTATGTATACCGCCGCTGGGGGTTCACCGCGGGAAGCATAGGCCGTTTCTCCCCCCAAGAGGGGTAAGGGAAGAGTGATAAGGGAGGAAGGATAAGAGGGATAAGTGAAGAAGGGGGGCCGAGCCCCCTACGCTCCAAAGGTTTTGGCTGCGCCAAAACGCTTTTCCGCTACCCCCAATGCGGGCTCCCCCGCGTGAGCGGGTTCTTCCCCGCAACGCCCCGTGCTCTCTCCCCGGCCTTCTCCCGGCGTCCGCGCTCCGCACACTAAACGTGAAATTCTACCCAGCGGACCCGGCCTGACTGCACGGCGTCGCGGAGAAGTTTTTCCTGCGCGGACAGCGTTTTTACGGCGCCGCTTTTTACTTCGAGAAAGATTACTTCGCTGATGCGCTGCTGATTCATCCCCCGGAAAACCAGAAAGTCCACAGGTTTGCCTATGAAGCGGCAGTCGCCGGGATCGAAGGGAAAATGCGGCAGGAGCGGCGCGATCTGCTCCGAGACGAGGCCGCCCAACACGGAACGGGA
>JAISQV010000019.1 GCA_031273985.1 Spirochaetaceae bacterium
CAGACTCGCCGGGCGGAGGGTTTTCCTGCAAAGGCGGGGGTTCCTGCACTATACTGTAGCTATGTTTTTGTGCGGAGGCGATTATGGCGTTTTTGAAAGTAAGCCTGACGAAAATAGGCCGGGAGACGGCTTCGGAGGGCGGTTTCAGCGCGGATACCTGCATGGCGGAGCGGGAATTTCATATACGGCGGGATATACGGAAAGACTACGGGCTGGACAAGAGCCTTTTTTCCCTGCGGGGTAACGTTATCCTGGCGGATTTCCGGCAGGTGCGGGACCTCTGTCAGAAGCTCAACGCGGGACAGGGCCCCGCCGCGCCGCCGGTGAAGGCCGGACAGCTCAACGCCATGGCCCTGATAGACGAGATTTTGCACTACATGACGGCCCTGTACCGGGAGCAGGTGCAGCGCGATGTGTTTGAAACGGGGATACGGCGGCTTGAGGACCGGCTGGGGCGGGGCGAGACGGGGACGCTGCTGGAGGGTTTTTGCGGGGAATTCCCGCCCCGGGAGGTCTACGGCGGGAACCTAAACGCCCCGGAGTACCTTGCCGGCAGCGATGAGGGGGAGAGCAACCGGGCCCTTTCCCTGGAAGAAATACTGCACCTGGCCCTGGCGAATCTTAACCCGGCCTTTAGGCCCTTCCTCTTTATGTTTGATGAAAGCGCCCTGGCCCGGAGAACCGTGTACCCCGGCGCGATTGAGGAACTCAAGGCCTACCTTGCAGAGCTTCCCCCCTTCGGCCCGGACGGGGAAAATCTCTGGGACCTGCTCCGCGCCCCGGCGCTGGCCTCCCCGGACTCCCTCTCCGGTCAGTTGGAGTTTATGCGCCGGAAGTGGGGCCTGCTCCTGAGCAAGTACCTGAGCCGCCTGCTTACGGGGCTGGACGTGATGAAGGAGGAGGACAAGCCCTCTTTTTTTGGCCCCGGCCCCACGGAGGCGCTGACCTTCAGCGGCCTGGACGAGTACGAGCGTTTCAGCCCCGATCAGGAGTGGATGCCCCGGACGGTGCTGATGGCAAAGAGCACCCTGGTGTGGCTCTACCAGCTTTCCCGGAAGTATCAGCGGGAGATAACCCGGCTGGATCAGATTCCCGACGAGGAGCTGGACGAACTGGCCCGCCGGGGTTTTACCGGGCTCTGGCTGATCGGGCTTTGGGAGCGCAGCGGGGCTTCCCGCACGGTAAAGCAGTGGACGGGCAACCCCGAGGCGGCGGCCAGCGCCTACAGCCTCTACGATTACGATATAGCCGGGGAACTCGGCGGCTGGGAGGCCCTGGTCAATCTGCGGCACCGCTGCTTCCGCCGGGGCATAAGGCTGGGCTCGGACATGGTGCCCAACCACACGGGGATAGACAGCCGCTGGATCATGGAACACCCGGATCGGTTTTTGCAGCTCTCCTACCCGCCCTTTCCGGGTTACAGCTTTACCAGCGGGAATCTTTCCGGCAGGGATGATGTTACCGTTCAGATTGAGGATCACTACTACACCAAAACCGACGCAGCGGTGGTGTTTAAGCGCGTCGATAACCGCAGCGGGGAAGCCCGCTACATTTACCACGGCAACGACGGCACCTCCATGCCCTGGAACGATACCGCGCAGATAGACTTTCTCAACCCCGAGGCGCGGGAGGCGGTGATCCGCACGATCATCGGGGTGTGCCAGCAGTTTTCGATTGTACGCTTCGACGCGGCCATGACCCTGGCAAAGCGCCATATTCAGCGGCTCTGGTACCCGGAACCGGGGCACGGCGGGGACATCGCCAGCCGCGCGGAACACGCCATCAGCGCGGAAGAATTCAACCGCCGCATACCCAACGAATTTTGGCGGGAGGTGGTGGACCGCTGCGCCACGGAGGCGCCCCACACGCTGCTTCTGGCGGAAGCTTTCTGGATGATGGAAGGCTATTTTGTCCGCACCCTGGGAATGCACCGGGTCTACAATTCGGCCTTCATGAATATGCTCAAGAATGAAGAAAACGAGAAATACCGGGCCACCATAAAAAATACCCTGGAATTTGACCCGGAGATTCTCAAGCGCTTCGTTAATTTTATGAACAACCCCGACGAGGAAACTGCGGCGGCCCAATTCGGCAAGGGGGACAAATACTTCGGCATCTGCACCCTCCTCGTAACCATGCCCGGCCTCCCCATGTTCGGGCACGGCCAGATCGAGGGTTTTGAGGAGAAGTACGGCATGGAGTACCGCCGCGCCTACCGGGATGAGGAACCTGACGGCTTTCTGGTGGACCGGCACGAAAGGGAAATATTCCCCCTGATGAAGAAACGCTACCTCTTTTCCGGCAGCGCGGATTTCTGTCTTTTTGATCTCTACAATTCGGGCAGGGTAAACGAAAATGTCTTTGCCTACAGCAACCGCGCCGGAGACGAGGCGGCCCTGGTTCTCTACAACAATTCCTACTACGAAGCTTCGGGCTGGCTCAAGGAAGGGGCGGCCCACATTCCCCGGAAAGAAGGCGGCGTACACCGGGACAACCTGGGCCAGGCCCTGCGCCTCCACGGGGAGGATCGCTTTTTTACCCTGTTCCGGGAACAGCGGCAGAATCTCTGGTTCATCCGCTCCTCGAAGGATCTTTTCGAGCGGGGCCTCTTCATCTCCCTCAAGGGTTACGAGGCCCAGGTCTTTCTGGACATACACGAAGCCGCCGACAGCGAGCCGGGTTCCGGGGAGCTGCGCTGGAATGCCCGCTGGTCCAGGCTCAACGCGGAACTTGACGGCCGGGGGACGCCGGACCCGGACGCGGCGCTCCGGGATATTTTCCTGGGGGAACTCTATGCGCCGCTGTTCAGCGTATTCGGCCCCGGCCCGATGGAGAATCTTTTTTCCCTGCTCGACAAGCCGGAACTTGACGTTTCCCGGGGCGCCGGTTTACTGGGGGCCCTCAGTGAGGCCGCCGCGCAATTCGAGACGGAAATATGGCGCTACCTGGACGGAGCCGGGGGCCGCTACGAAGTCTGGCGGGCGGGCGCCGTCAAGAGCCGCTACGGTTTCCCCATCGGCGATCTGGTGATAAACGCGGCCATGCTGCTCTCGCTGGAGAAGGTCCCGGAGGAGGAAAACCTCGACGCCGCTACGGCGCGTTTCTTCCGGGACCTGGCCGGGGAGGTATCGGCCAAGCCCCGGCTGGCCATGTACGCCCTGGCGGCGGGCTTCCTGGGGATACTCCGCACGGTAAACGTCAAGGCAGCCGGGAAGAACGGCGCCCGGAGCATCACCGGCGGCGCGGAAACCTGCGCCCTCATGGAATTCTGGGGCCTGGACCGCAAACTCCAGGAAATTTTCTGCCGGGAAGGCGCCTCCGGGGAGGAGGCCTGGCGGGCCGTGGGCTTCATCAAGGCCGCCCTTGCCCGGACGGCCCCCTCCGCGCAGCAAAGCGCCCGCGCTCCCGATGCGGAAACCCTGGCCCTGCTCAACTACGATGCGGAAGACCTGCGGGCCCTCCTCAGAATCAATATCTTTGAGGACGTTGCCTGGTACAACAAGGAAGCCTTTGAGGAGGCCCTGGTCCTGCTCCCCCTCTTTGCACTGATGCAGACCGGGAAGTCCGGGGCACAAACCATCGCCGCCGTCACCGGGGCCTTCCGCGCCGCGGCGGTACATTCCGGCTACCGGCTGGACCGGCTCATAGAAGCCCTGACGGCGGCCAAAGCGAAGCGTAACGGCCAGACCGCCAAGCCCGCACAGGGAGCGAAGGCCGCACAGAACACGAAAGCTGCGAAGAACGCAAAAGAGGACAAAAGCCCGGCAAAGCCCAGGAGCGGAGGAACTAAAGGGCGCGGCAAACGCGGCGCAACGGAGTAACGGAACTACGGGAAAAGAAGGAGGGGGCCGAGCCCCATATGCGTATACTTATCAAGAAATTAACCACGAAAAGCACGAAAAATACGAAAAGAAGAGGAATAATGAGATGATTACTAGCAAAAATTTCGTGCTTTTCGTGTCTTTCGTGGTTAAAATGAATCAAAGTAAACGCAGAGGGGGCCGAGCCCCTGAAGAACTTGCTAAGAACTCGCTTGCGCGAGGGAGGGTTCGCGAGGGAGAGCCTCCTCGGGCCTGCGGGGGCTGATTCAGGCATTTGGCGGGTCTTATTTGTCATCATTTTCCACGGGATTTATTACTCCAACGGATACATATTGTAGAATAAATGTTCTGCGGCAGCCAAATCAGTATCCGCAATAGAAAACCACTGCGTTTCATAAGAGAATATCACCAAAGGAAAGGGGAAATAAGCAAGCTGCGCTTCACCCCGCCCCTACAGGGCCACCTGGGGGAAGGGGGATGCCCGGGTGAGGACTTCCCGCACCACCTGGTTTTCCGGGGAGAGGAGGCCGGGGTCCGCTTCCAGCATGGCAAATGCGTCGTTCCGGGCCCGGGCCAGTTCCTCCGCGTCCCGCACGGGGTCGGCAAGGCCCAGGGAGAGGTAGCCCGACTGCTCTATGCCGGCGATCTGGCCGGGCCCCCGGAGTTTCAGGTCCTCTTCGGCAATGAGAAAGCCGTCGTTGGTCTCCAGCATGATCCTGAGGCGGGCCTTGCCGTCATCGGTGAGGCCGCCGCCGGGCGGGCCGGAAGGGGCGGAATCCGGGTCCTCCGAAAAAACAAGGAAGCAGTAGGATTGGGCCTCCCCCCGGCCCACCCGGCCCCGGAGTTGGTGCAGGGCGGCCAGGCCGAAGCGCTCGGCGTGTTCTATGACCATGCAGGTGGCGTTGGGAACATCGACGCCCACCTCCACCACGCTGGTGGCGACGAGGATCCGCGCCTCGCCCCGGCGGAAGGATTCCATGCGCCGGCGTTTCTCCTCTTCTTCAAGCCGGGAGTGGACCAGGGCCACGGGGTACTCAGGGAAAACTTCCTTTGCCAGCCGTTCCGCCATGGATACCGCCGCCTTGAGCCCCCCGCTTTCCGGCGCTTCCCCGTCCCCGTCGCCTATGAGGGGGTACACGAAGTAGGCCTGCCGCCCGGAGGCCAGTTCCCGGCGCACAAAGTCGTAGACCCGCTGCTCCCCCTGTTCGCGGGCCAGGTGGGTCTTTACGGGCTTCCTGCCGGGCGGCATATCGGGAATCACCGAAACATCCAGGTCGCCAAAGACGGTGAAGGCCAGGGTGCGGGGGATGGGGGTGGCGCTCATCATGAGGAGGTGGGGCTTTTCACCCTTGTCCATGATGGCCTGCCGCTGGGTGACGCCGAAGCGGTGCTGTTCGTCCACCACCACAAGGACGAGGTTACGGTAGCGGGTATCCCTGGAAAAGAGGGCGTGGGTGCCGATGACTATGTCCAGGTCCCCGGATCTGAGGGCCTCAAGGAGGCTGGCCCGCCCCCGCGCCTGGACGTTGCCCGTGAGGAAGCCTATGCGGAGGCCCAGGGGTTCCAGGAGGGCGGCGGCATTCTCCGCGTGCTGCCGGGCCAGAAG
>JAISQV010000078.1 GCA_031273985.1 Spirochaetaceae bacterium
ACCGCTTTCGCGGTCATCTACAGAACCCCTTGTTACTTTACCGAGGCGTAGATACCGGCAAAAACTTAGAATTCCTGACTGGAAGGGGTGGCAGGCTAAGGTAAAAACCACTCAAATTATTCATAATTTGAGTGGTTTTTGGATAGAAATGCCTAAGTTTTCAAACTTAGAATTCCTGATGCGCACCCTTAAAACTAATGGAAAAGCGCTTGGATTCTTGTGAAGTAAACGTATATGGGTATCCTACCCCTCCCCCCGCGCAAACTCCAGGGAGAGAGTACGGGGCGTTGCGGGGTGCCCCCGCATCGGGGGTAGCCCGGCACCTTGGGCCGGGCGTAGGGGGCTCGGCCCCCTTCCCTTCTATTCTTCCCTACAAGAGGCTGACCGGATCGACATCGACTTCAAGGTAGGCCCGGTGGTCTTTGCCCTTGTCGTAGCGTTCCAGGATGGCGCCCGCCGCGGCGTGGAGGCTGCCCATGGAGGCGCCCCGGAGTATGATTTGGCGGCGGTGGTTGCCCGCGATGAGCGCGATGGGGCACTCCGCGGGGCCGAGGAGGTCCGCGTCCGGGGGGAGGAGGGGCCCGGTGAGGGCGGCGAGGCGCGTGATTGCGTTGTCGGCGCGCTCCCGGTCTTTGGAGCGTATGGTGAAGCGGATGATGCGGGTGTAGGGGGGGAAGGAAAGGTTGCGCCGCTCGCGGAGTTCCCCGGCGTAGAATTCTTCTACCTGCAGGGCGCAGGAGCGGACTATGGCGGGATCGTAGGGCCTGTAGGTTTGCACGATTACTTTTCCGTCGGGGAAGTGGCGGCCCGCCCGGCCCGCTACCTGGACGATGAGCGAGAAGGTGCGCTCCGCCGCGCGGAAGTCCGGGAGATGGAGGCCCGTGTCCGCCATGACCACCCCCACGAGGCGCACGCCGGGGAAGTTGAGGCCCTTGGCCACCATCTGGGTGCCGAGGAGCAGGTCTATGGCTCCGGCGCGAAAGTCCCGGAGTGTTTCTTCGAGGCTTCCCTTTTTGGCTAGCGAATCCGTGTCGACCCGGGCTATGCGCAGGGAGGGAAAGGTGCGCCGCACTTCTTCTTCTATCATCTCGGTTCCGAAGCCGGTGAAGCCCGCTTCCAGGGAGCCGCAGGAGGGGCAGGCCGCCGGGGGGCTTTCCGAGTAGCCGCAGTAGTGGCAGACAGCTTTTCCTGTGCTTTTATGCCAGGTGAGGGACACGGAACAGTGTTTGCAGGTTAATTCGTAGCCGCAGTTTTTGCAGTGGTAGAAGTAGGCGAAACCCCGGCGGTTGAGGAACAGTATCGTTTGTCTTCCCAGGGCGGCGGTGATTCTGATTTCTTCCTTGAGTTCCGCCGTGAGGCAGCCGTCGCTGCCGGCCAGGTTGACGCTGCTTACTTCCGGGGTGCTTCCCCCGGCAAGGCGCCGGGTAAGGTCGAGGCGGGTGAGGCCGCCGTCCTGTATGAGTTTCCAGGCTTCGAGGGAGGGGGTGGCGGAGCCCATGACGAGGGCCGCGCCGCTCCGGGTGCAGCGCCGCATGGCCACCTGGCGGGCGTGGTAGCGGGGGGTGTTCCCGGATTTGTAGGAGCCGTCCTGTTCCTCGTCGATGATCACGAGGCCCAGGTCCCGAAGGGGGGCGAAGACGGCGCTGCGGGGGCCCACGACGATGCGCGCCGCCCCCCCGCGTATGCGGCCCCACTCGGCAAGCCGGGCGGCGGGGCTCATGCCCGAATGTATCGTTGCCGCGGCGGCGCCGAAGCGTAACTTCACGGCCTCCGCAGTCTGGTGGGTCAGGGAGATTTCCGGCACCAGGTAGATCACCGACTTTCCCGCCTCCATCATGCGTTCCGCGGCCCGCAGAAATACTTCCGTTTTTCCGGATCCGGTGATGCCGTAGAGGTAGAACCAGTTCCGGTTTTTTGCCCCGCCGGCCCCTTCCCCGGTTATGGCTTCCAGGGCCCGGCTCTGCTCCGGGGAAAGTTCTATTCCCGGCGGGGCTATCTCCGGGTCCTCCGGCAGAAAGCCTGCGGGGGAGGGGGCGCGCCGCCCCTGGGGGATCATGGCCGCCAGGGCCTCGCCCACGCCGCAGAAGTAGTAGCCCGCTATCCATTCGGCAAGCTCCGTGTCGTCCCCGCCGAAGACGGGCTCCTTGTCTATCACCCGGCGGAGGGCCTTGATTCCCGCAGGGTCCATGTTCTCAGGCGGGCTCTCCCGCTCCCCCACGATGTAGCCCTGGGTAATGCGTTTCCCTAAGGGGGCCATAACGCGCTTCCCCAGGCGCCCCTGGTTTTTGGGGTCCTGCAGGTAAGTAAACTTCCTGTTGAGGGGGATGTTGAAGACAACTTCGAGATAGGGGGGAACGGGGGTCTCCGGGAGGGGAGCTTTCCGGCGGGCCATGCTAGGGGGAATTTCCCGCGCTTTCGGCGTAGGCGGGGGAGAGTTCCGCAAGGCGGGAGCGGAGCAGTTTGAGGTCCTCCCAGGCGGGGCGCTTGAGGCTTTCGTCCCTGAGCAGGGCGCTGGGGTGGTAGGTGGGGAGCAGGGGTATCCCCGCGCCGGGTGAGGCTTCGGCATAGAACCCGTCCCCGCTGTCCCCGCCCCCGTAGACGCTGAAGCGCCCCCGGAGCCTCCCTATGCCCTCGCTGGTTTCGAGGAGGGTCTGGGCGGCAAAGCGCCCGGCGCAGAGTATGGCCCGGGGCTTGAGGACCGCGATCTGGCGGTTCAGGAAATGCCGGCAGGCGGCGATTTCTTCGGGCAGCGGGTCCCGGTTGCCGGGGGGGCGGCACTTGACCACGTTGGCTATGTAGCAGTTTGTCTCCCGCGAAAGGCCTATGCTGTTCAGCATACGGTCGAGGAGCTGCCCTGCCCTGCCCACGAAGGGCAGCCCCCGGGCGTCTTCCTCCGCGCCGGGGCCCTCCCCCACCACGAGGAGGAGGGGCTCCGCCGCGCCCGTACCGGGCACCGCCTGGGTCCTTTTTTCGCGGAGCCCGCAGGCGGCGCAGGCGCGGATCTCCCGGTCCAGGCCCTCCAGGGCTTGCCGGGCCCCGCCGCCGGTCTCCGCCCCCGGGGGAGGGTCGTCGCTGAACCGGTACAGGGCCTCCGTCCTCCGGCGGCCCCCGGTAAGGGAAGCGGCTGCGGCATCAAGGAACACCGCGAGGGCGGTCTTTTCTTCGGCGGTCATGGGCCCATTGAAGCGCATAGCGGTTTTCTAATCAAGGGGAGGGAGGAGGGATAACACTCAACAAGTTAAGAAATTTTGTCCACAGATTTTCACGGATTTTCACCGATTAAGAAGGTTTTGGAACGAAAAATCCGTGCCCGCACGCGGGAAATCCGCGTAAATCCGCGGACTGTTTTAGTTTTCCCTCCGCTTAACTTGTTGACAGCGGGAGGGATAAGGGAGGAGGGAAGGAACAGGGTGTTGTCCCGGCAGGTCTGCCTGCCGCAGGCAGGCTTCGCGCAAGGGATAGAGCGGAAATCCTTTTGCCGCAGGCAAAAGATTGGAGCGATAGCCCGGTCCCCTGCGGAGCAGGGGATGCGCCCGGATTATGGATTCTTTGCCTGTTCTTTTTTTGTCCGGGATTCCCGCGCCGCCGCACGGATCATGGCCTTGACCGGCGGCAGCATGAAATCGGGGAGGGACTTGAGGTCCTCGATGATGTCGCGGAAACCCATATAGGTCTCTATGTCTTTGGAGAGGTTCGCCAGGCCGGTTCCCCCGGCGCCCTGTTTCCGGCCCGCCATGCCGGTTACCAGGTACTCAACCGTAACGCCCAGGGTGGCGGCAATTTTAACCGCCGCGTCCGCCGGGGGCATGGATTTCCGCCCCGAAAGGTAATGGTTCAGCGTATTGATATTGATTCCGGTCTTTGCGGCAAGCTCCTTTACAAACAGGCCCTGGTAGGTAAGTTCGTACCGCAAATTTTCGGCAAAAGACATGGTCCGCACAGAATAATCCATTTTGATTATGTTGATCTTGACAAATGTCCAATTAGGCAAGTAGTATATGTTTGTCCAATTGGACTAACATGGGACTAATAAGGAGGCGGCATGATCAAGCCGCGCCGCCGGGCCATGCTGCTCTTGGGCTTCATCCTGGCGGGAAACCTGCAGGGCTTCGCCCTTTCTCCGGTAGAGCTGGAATTCGGCGCCGGGACGGCCCAGAACCATAACCGGGGCTTTTACTATTTTTGGAGTGTCAACAGCTTTTTCAGCGCCGAATTCGACGAAAGCCTTATGCTCTACTGCGCCGCCACCCTGGGGCAAAGAGCGGGTATTTTTGACCTGGGCTCCACGCTAAGCGTTGAATACGGCCTGCCCTTTCTCCGCCCCTATGTCCCGCTGTTCTTAAAATCCGCGTATCTCTACCAGGGCTTGCCCGCCTGGGAAACGCATATTCATACCCTGATTTCCACTGCCGCGCTCAAATGGAAACGGGCCGGCTTCTCCCTGGGTTATACGCTGCGCTGGACCAATTTCACCACGGGGCCGGTCCTTTTTGAACCTGTCATTGCATATATGGCGTATCTTACTTTTTTCAAGGCGGGGGACACCGTCATAGGCGCCAGAATTTCAAACTTCGGCGATTCCTACGCGGATAACCTGGCCTCCTTCCATGTCGCGCTGGACAACGAGTTCGAACTCGGCAAAAGGATCCGCATAACCTGCGGGTTTGAAGTCCTGCTCTCGGGAAACGTAGGGCATATTGTCAGCGTCTACGGGGTATCCTTCAGGGAGGGAATCATATTCAAATGGTAGGGAGATTATTCTTGTGCTGCGCACTGCTTGCAGGCTGTTCGCTGCCGCAGTATTACAACGATTACGATTCGCGTTTTGCCTGGCGCGGCGAGTTTCGTTTTCTTGCTCCCCCTGACCTGTCCCCTGTCCTGGGCGGGGAATATTCGTTTCTCGTGGTAAGCGACCCGCATATAGCGGACAGTGCGTCGGCGGAAGCGTTTGAGGAGCTGAAGAACCGTATTGGGGATTCTCAATTTGTCGTCGTAACCGGCGATGTGACTCAAAACGGAAGCGCCTTTGAACTGGGCCTCTTCATTGCCGCCGCCGGGAAACTGGGGGTCCCCTGTTACCCCCTTCCGGGCAATCACGACATCTATACGGAGCGGGGAGGCCCCTGGAGGGAACTAATCGGATCAACGATATACCGCGTTGATTCATCTTCGGGCGATACCACACTGTTTATGCTGGATAACGCCAACGCCTCGTTCGGCAATGATCAACTGGAATGGCTTGAAGCGGAGATGAAGACGGCAAGGAAAAACACCTTTGTATTTTGTCACCAGAATTTTTTCATCGGCTCTTCCCCTCCCGATGTCGAGCAAACCACGGACATAGGGGAGCGGGCGCGTTTCATGGCACTGCTGAAGGGGCGCTGCCAGGCGGTGTTTATGGGGCATCTGCACAAAAGAATCATCCGCACCTACGGCGGCGTGAACTATATCATGCTGGAAGATTACAGCGGCAACCGGGCGTTTTGCCGGGTCCGGGTAACCATGAGCGGGGTGTCCTGGGAAATAGAAAACCTGTAACCGGGCGAATTACACCGAATGCGGCGTTCAGAGAGACTCGACATTCGGTCGTTTATCTTGCCTCTTTTTTCGTGGTTAAATTCTTCAATAATTTTGTCCACGGATTTCCACGGGCAAGAAGGTTTTGGAATGAAAAATCCGTATAATCCGTGGAAATCTGCGGACTGTTTTTCTTACTTCTTCCTTTGCGCGCCTTCTGCGCCTTCGTGGTTATAAATTCTCATTCGTATTTGTGCGTCAAGTTTAGCTCAGCGGGCGAGGGCGTTTTTGCCCAGCCGCCGGACCGTGCCGGCCAGGGCCTCCGCCGTTCCGGGCGGTCCCAGGCGGGATCGAGGCAGTTTCCCGGCGCGAAGGAGCGGAAGTACCAGGGCGCCCGCGCCTCGGCCAGGGGGGCCAGGGCCTCCACGTCCGCCGGGCCGAAGTAAGCCCCCGGCAGGGCGAGACTCCGGTATTCGTGCGCGGCGCCGCTTGAGCGGATCAGGGCGGCGCTTTCGCGGAGCGCCGGGGCGGGGTCCGCCGGGGATTCCGCGCCGCCCGGCGGGGGCCGGGCTATCCGGGGAAGAACCCGCTCACGCGGGGGAGGCTATCGCTCCGGCCCCCCTCCCCCGCCGACAGGCGGGTTCTTGCGCCTGGGCCTGCCCTTCGGTCACCCCTCCTGTCAGCCCCTTCAGGTCTGGCAATTATAGGAAAAATCCATGTACCGCCTACGGCGGCACGGAATTGTCCCTTGAGCGGGGAATGCAAGTATGATGTGGTATGGATACCGAAATGTCGAAGAAGGCAGCTCTACGGCGGAGCGGTAAAATACTTGAGGCTCCCTTGCTTACCTCTTGACATATAATGACCGCTGGTCAATAATGGACCCTAGGTATGGGAATTCAGGAGCGGAAGGAGCGGGAAAAGACCGAGAGGAAGGCGCTGATTCTGCGCTGTGCCCGGGAGCTTGTCAGAGAGCGGGGCTCCGAGGCGGTGAGCATGACGGATATTGCCAGGATGGCGGAGCTTTCCAAGGCTACGCTGTACCTCTATTTTGAGAGCAAGGATGAGCTTTTCCGGGTGCTTTGCCGGGACCTGGCGGACCAGTATATGGATTATTACCGCTCGCGGCTCAGGCCGGAAAGCAACGCGCTGGAGTGCGTGATGCTTCTGTGGGAAAGTTATCTGGACCTCTATGCCAAGTCTGACGATCTTTTCGTGCTGTTTTCCATGCGGCGCTATCTTTTTCCTGTCCCGCCCTGTCTTCCGGCGGGGGAGGCCGCTCCCATGCAGGGTATCCTTGACACGGTGCAGGGCATCATAGAGCAGGGAATAGGGGAAGGGGTCTTTGAGGAGGATGTGAGGCCGGCGCTGATCGCCCATACTATTGTTTCGCTGTTCTCCCTGGTCATGGAAAATACCGCGGATGCCGGGGGAGAGGGCATGATGGACGATTTGAAGTTTATCTTTCAGGTGATACTCCGGGGAATTACAAAAACCGGATTGAATTGTATGCTGCCGGAACTCTCCTTTACAGAACCGGCAACTGGCGGGGCCGAGCATGACGGAGCCGCGCACGGCGGAGGATTATGAAAAATTTTTTTAGGTACCCGGCTTTGATTGTGGCGGTAATCGCCGTGATCACTGTTTTTTTCGGGTTGCAGCTCTTCAGGGCGCAACTGGATAACAACAATTTCCGTTTTGTCCCCGATGACGATCCGGCCATGACGCTTTCCCGTTATATTGACGATACTTTCGGGAGTTCCCTCTTTGTGCTGGTTGGCCTGGAACGTAAATATGCTCCGGTTTTTGACGGCCCCTTTCTTAACCGGATCCGTGACTATGTAAGCCGGGTGGAAGAGATTGATGTCGTGTCTTCCGTGAGTTCGCTGGTGAATACCGATTATATCACCGCCGAGGGGGATTCCATCGTGGTGAAGAAGCTGGTGGACGTTGATTTTACCGGGACTCCGGAAGAAACGGCGGAGCTTAAACGGAGGGTGCTTTCCTGGGACCTCTACGACCGGGCCCTGGTCTCCGACGATTTTACGGCAACCCAGATACTGGTGTCCCTGAGCATTCCCACGGAAGACGCGGGGAGGCCCGAGGTTGTAGACGGCTTTCTGCAGATTCGGGACATGGCCCGGGAGATGTTTGCCGGTTTTGCTACGGTCTATGTGACGGGCCTCCCGGTGATCAACGCCACGGTGAACGAGGCGGTAAACGCAGATCTGGTGCTCCTCGTCCCGCTGGTGGTGGTGGCGGTGCTGGCTATGCTCTTCTTTTCGTTCCGGCGTTTTACCGCCGTGGCGCTGCCCCTGCTTACGGTGGTGATCGCCACGATCTGGTCCATCGGGGCCATGCCCCTGGCGGGCGTCAAGCTTTCGATCATTTCCACGGTGCTGCCCGTTATTTTGATAGCCGTCGGGAGCGCCTACGGGATCCACGTGGTAACTCACTATTTAAGCGACCGGGGGGACGGGGAGCTCAGCGTCGAGGAGCACCGGGAGCTGGTGTTCGCCCTGCTGCGGAGGATTGGCAAGCCCGTGTTTCTCGCGGCGCTGACCACCTTTGTCGGTTTTGCGTCCTTCTGTTTTACCAAAGTGCTTCCCATAAGGGAATTCGGCTACTTTGCGAGTTTCGGGGTGGTGGCCTCCTTTGCCGTGGCGGTAACCCTGATCCCCGCGCTGCTGTTAATCCGCGGGCCCAAACCTTTCAGGGAGCGGAAGTTCGCGGGAAGGGGGAAGGCCGGGGCGGATGCCCTGAACCATGCCATCGCCGGTACCTTTACCGCCATTGCCAGGAGGAAGGGGCTGGTTCTCTTCATAACCGGCGCAGTATCCCTGTTGTCCGTCTATGGCCTCTCCAGGGTTATTATTGACAATGTGATGGTAGAATACTTCAGGGAAGATACGGATATTTACCGCTCCGATCTTTTTATCCGTGAAAAATTCGGGGGCTCCAAGGTGGTGAGCATCGTGGTGGAGGCGGACAGCCCGGAAATTCTGCTCCACCCGGACACGCTTTCCGCCATGGACGGCCTGAGCCAGGCCTTGCCCGGACGGGTCCCTGAAATCGGGAAGGTCATGGGGTTTACCGATATGATCAAGCGGATCAACCAGGTTTTTAACGCCAATGAAAGCCCCCTGGGATTGGCCCCTTCCGCCGGCGGCCCTTCCCTTGCGGGGGAGGCCGGTTTTGAAACCGGAGACGGTTTTGGTTTCGGTTTCGGTTTTGACGGGGGCGGTTTGGGGGATTTTGGGTTTGGCTTTGAGGAGGCCGCCGGCGGCCCTGCGGCAAACAGCGCCGCTGCCGGGAACGGCGCCCCGGAGGATGGGCTGACCGGCCGTCATGAGCGGGTCTTGACCGAAGCGGAACTCTTCAGCCTCCTGGACAGGGCGGCGGGGGAGCACCGCGAAATGGACGCCGACGATCTGGTGAGGAACCTTGAGCGCCTCGTAAACTGGGAAGGGGCGGCCTATTACGAGATACCCATCAGCCCGGAGCGTTACGGGAAGCGCAGTGCCGAGGAGCTGCAGCGGCTTGTCTCCAACTATCTGGTGCTTCTTGCGGGGAATATCAGTGAATACGCCAACGATCCCCTGGAGCCTACGGCTATAAAGGCTACGGTACAGTTACGGACCGTGGGGCAGGCGGACACCAACCGGGCGGTGGACGAGATAAACGCGTATATTGCCGCGAATTTCCCGGAGGGGCTGCGGACCGTCATAGGGGGGAGCGCCCTGGTGGAGGGTTCCCTCAATGCACTCATGATAGACGCCCAAATGACCTCATTGATCTGTTCCCTGATTCTGGTGTTTATCATTATCGCCGCGTCGAACCGCTCCCTTATCGCCGGGTTTATCGGAATACTTCCCCTGTCAATTTCCATCTTGATCAACTTTGCCGTCATGGGTTTTGCGGGGATCAAACTGAATCTGGGTACCGTCATGGTGGCCAGTGTTTCTGTCGGGGTGGGCATAGACTACACGATACACTTCATTGAGACCTACAAGCGGGAATACCGGGTCTCCGGGGGAAAGGGGGAATTTCTGCGCCGCACCTTCGCCGTTTCCGGCAAGGCCATTCTGATCAACGCTGTTTCTGTGGGGGCGGGTTTTGCGGTGCTGCTGCTCTCCCGCTTCAATATACTGGCGCATCTGGGGCTTCTTGTGGCCCTGACCATGTTTACCAGCGCCCTGGTGAGCCTTACGGTGATACCGGTGCTGCTGACCATACTAAAACCAAAATTTGTTACCCAGGAGGTCCGGACATGACAACACGGATTCTACTACCGCTGCCGTTCATAGCCTTCATCGCTGCGGCGGCTTTTGCCCAGACGGCTTCCCCCCAGGATGCGGAGGCGCTGATACGCGCTTCCCGCAGCCGCATTGAGGCGGATACCACTTCTACCCGGGCGCGGATGGTGATAACGGGCCGGGACGGCTCCACCACGGAACGCCTTTTGGATCAGTATTCCAAGGACGGCCCCTCCGGGGAGAGAACCGTCATTGTGTTTCAGCGCCCGGCTTCCGTCGCCGGAACGCGGTTTTTGACCATGAAAAATGCCGGGGGCGCCGATGATCAGTGGATATTTCTTCCCTCCCTGGGAAAGGTGCGCCGCATTGCCGCCTCTGAAGGGTCGGGGAGTTTTATGGGTACCGATTTCAGCTACGATGACATTGCCTCCGCTTCCCGCAGCGCCGATTTGGATACCCACCGCGTGATCCGGGAGGAGGCCCTGGACGGAAAAGCCTGTCATGTGATCGAATCCGTGCCCAGGGATTCGGGCTACCAGTATTCCCGAATGATCCAGTGGCTCGACAGGGAAAGCGGCGTCCTCTACAAACTGGAACTCTACAATCGGAGGAATGTCCTCGTGAAGGTGATAGAGATGGGGGATTTCCGGGACGTGCAGGGAAGGCTTACCCCCCACCGCACCACGGTAAGCACCCTGGCGGCGGGCACCTCCACCGCCCTGATCATGGAGATTGTCAAATACGACGATCCCATACCGGAGGGGGTCTTTACGACGGCGTATCTTGAGACGGGGAGGCTGCGATGAAAAAGCTTTTTCTGCTGGCAGTGTTTCTTGGGGCGGCGGCGGGCCTGATCGCCGCCCAGGATTTTGGTTTCGGCCCGGCGGAAGGGGATTACGGAGTCTCCGCGCCCGCCGTTACCGTGGGGGGAGAGGTTTCGGCGGAGTTGCAGGTTTTTACCGGGGACCTTGGTTCGGGGAGTAAAATCGGCGGGATAGAGCCGGGGAACATCTTCAGCGGGGCCCTCAACTTCAGCGCCGCCGCCGCCAATGCCGCCGGGGTGATCAACCTCAAGTTGAAGCCCGATTTTGAGACTCCGGAGAATATGCTGTCCCTTGACGAGGCCTATGTCAGCGCTTTTTTCGGCGCTTTCAGCCTTGAAGCGGGGCTGCGCAAACTGACCTGGGGCAAGGCCGACAGTTTCGGCCCCCTGGACGTGATAAACCCCCTGGACTACAGCGACCTGTCGGCCATGTCCGATCCGCAGGGCATCAAGCTTGCCCGCCCCCTGCTCCACGGCTCCCTTGCCCTGGGCGCCTTTACGAAGCTTGAGGGGGTCTTTGT
>JAISQV010000059.1 GCA_031273985.1 Spirochaetaceae bacterium
CGGGCTTCCTGGGCGGCAAGTTCCGCCTGGGCCGCTTCCCGCAGAAGGTCCTCCCGGGCGGCGGCCAGCCGGGTGATGTAGAGATCAAAGACCCTGATGTCCCCGGCGTTGTTTTGGGGGCTGAACCGCTCCGCCTCCGCCTGGTAGGACTCCCGGGCCAGGGCCTTGAGGCGGTTTTCGAGTTCCGTCTGGGCGCCCAGGGCGCGGCCCAGGGCAATCTCCGCCTCCCGTTCCCGGCGGGCCCTGATGTCCAGGAGGCGCTGGAGCTTGAAACTGAAACGTTTCACGGGACCCCGGCTCCGTAGGCCCCGGCTTCCTCCGGCGGTATCTCCATGCCGGTAATCTTCCCCATCAGGGCGAGGGTATCCCCCAGGGAGGCCCGCTCCCCGGTTTCCTGAATGAGGAAGCCCTCTATGGCCTGATGTTTGGAGATGGCGTCGTCTATGGCCGGGTTGGAGCCCGCCGCATAGGCCCCCAGGTTGATGAGGTCCTCCGCGCCGGCATAGTCCGCCATGAGCCGCCTGATGTAGGCCGCGGCCTTCCTGGTAACGGGCCCCGCCACGGCAGGCATGAGCCGGGAGAGGCTCTGCAGCACGTCTATGGCGGGATAGTGGGATGCCTGGGCCAGGCTGCGGCTCAGGATGACGTGCCCGTCCAGAATTCCCCGCACCGTGTCGGAGACCGGCTCGTCCATGTCGTCCCCCTCCACGAGGATCGTGTAGAAGCCCGTGATCGTGCCCCGCTCGGAGGCGCAGCAGCGCTCCAGAAGTTTGGGCATGGAGTCAAAGACGCTGGGCGTGTAACCCCTGGTTGCCGGGGGCTCCCCGGAGGCAAGGCCAATCTCCCGCTGGGCCCGGGCAAAGCGGGTTATCGAATCAAAGAGAAGCATCACGTTCTTCCCCTGATCCCGAAAGTACTCCGCCACCGCCGTGGCCGTGTAGGCTCCCCGGAGCCGCGCCAGGGGGGCGGAGTCCGAGGGCGACGCCACCACCACGGATCGCGCCAGGCCCTCTTCGCCCAAATCGTTTTCGATGAATTCCTTTACTTCCCGGCCCCGCTCCCCGATGAGGGCGATGACATTCACATCCGCGCTGGTGTTCCGGGCCATCATGCCGAGGAGGGTGGACTTTCCCACGCCGGACCCGGCAAAGATGCCGAGCCGCTGGCCCCGGCCCACGGCGAGGAGGCCGTCCAGGGCCCGCACACCGGTAACGATCCTCCGGTCTATGCGCTTCCGCCTCAGGGGGTCCGGCGAGGCGGCCATCACCGGGTAACGGGCCCGCGCGGCGATCCCCCCCTTGCCGTCTATGGGGCGGCCCAGGGCGTCGAGCACCCGGCCCAGGAGCCCCTCCGACACGGCCACCTCGAGGAGCCTCCCCGAAGCGACAACCCGGTCCCCCACCTCTATGCCGCCGGTTTCGCCGTAGGCCATGAGCTGGACTATCTCGTCCCTCAGCCCCACCACCTCGGCCTCCATGACGCCGCCCCGGAGGGATTCTATACGGCAGACCTCGCCCATGACGGCCTGGGGCCCCCGGCTTTCCATGAGAAGGCCCTGAACCCGGCATATTCTGCCGGCGTACTTTATGGGGTCCGTTTCCTCCGCGGCGGAAAGGTACTTCCCGGCAATATCAAGCGCCGCCTGGGGCATTACCGTTTCCCTGGGGCCGCGCGCCCGCGCCGTTAGCGGCGGGAGCGCCGTTAACCGGCCTGCGCGCCGCAGCGGTTCCCTTGGCCCTGCCCTTGAGGGGCGAAAGTTCCAGAATCCTGGCCTCGAGCTCCGCGAGCTGGCTGGAGATACGCGCGTCTATCTCGCCGAAGTCTGTTTCTATGATGCAGCCGCCGGGATCCACCGAAGAATCTTCGGACACCTGTATACCCGAAACCCCTTCCATCATCCGTATAAATTCCGCCGTGTGCTCCGTGGTCAGCTTCAGGTCCGCCATATTCACCCGGATAATAATATTGCCCCGGGACCTTACCTTGCGGAGGGCCTGCACCACATTCTGTATCACCACTTCGCGCTGCGAATCGCTTATCGATTTTACTACCTTTCTTGCGATGAGCAGCACCAAATCCACCAACTGCTGTTCCGTTTCGGCAAGAATCTCCGCCCGCTTTGACTGGGCCCGCTCCAGGATCACCTGGGTGCGCTTGACCAGGCGCTCCGCCTCGGCCCTGCCCTCGGCAAAGCCCTCCTCGTGACCCGCGTCCCGGCCCTCCTTCTCCGCGTCCCGGCGGCGTTCGTCAAACTCCGCCTGGGCGTCGGCTTCCAGGGAGGCGGCCTTTTCCTCGGCCTCGGCAATGATCCGCTCCGCCTCGTCTTCGGCCCGGCGTTTCTCCTCCTGGGCCTCTCCGGTTTTCCGCTTTACCTCTTTGAAGGCGGCGTCCTCCGCCTCCTTGAGGATGCGCCGGGCCTCTTCCTCGGCCCCGGCGATCATTGCGGCCTTTTCTTCCTCCCAGCGGGCCCTGAATTCGTCCGCCTCCCGGCGCAGATCCTCCGCCGTGGGGCCGAGGTACACATCCTCCGCCGGGTCCGGTTCGGGCTTTTCCTCCGCCTGGGGCTGAAACCAGGCCGGGCCAAAACCCTGGGGCGCGTCCAACAGCACCCGCTCTTCGGTGAGAACAACTTCGCCGGGCCTGAATACAGCTTTCGCCATGCCTACCTCTTAAGTTAGGAGTTAGGAGTTAGAAGGGAGGAGTTAAAGAAAATATCGCGAATACTAAAATTCCTCACTCCTAACTCCTCATTCCTCACTAGTAACTCCTCACTACTACTATACGACCAGTTCGTCTTCGCCGGCGCGGGCCACCACAATTTCGCCGGTATCTTCCAGGTGGCGGATGATGGAGACAATCTTCTGCTGGGCCTCCTCCACATCCTTGAGCCGCACGGGGCCCATGTACTCCATGTCTTCCTTGAGCATACCCGCGGCGCGCTTGCTCATGTTGCGGAATATTTTGTCCTGCACCTCGGTATCCACGGACTTGAGGGCCTTGGCCAGTTCCTGGGAGTCCACCTCCCGCATGACCTTCTGTATGGCCCGGTCGTCGAGCATGACAATATCCTCGAACACGAACATCCGCTTCTTGATCTCCTCGGCAAGCTCCGGGTCCTCGTCCTCCAGGGCCTCGATGATCTGCTTTTCCGAGGAGCGGTCCACCATGTTGAGAATCTCCACAATGCTTTCCACGCCCCCCGCGGCGGTGTAGTCTTCGCTGGACAGGGTGGAAAGCTTTTTCTCCAGCACCCGCTCCACTTCCCGCAGGACCTCCGGGCTGGTGCGGTCCATGGTAGCGATTCTGCGGGCCACATCGCTCTGCACGTCGTGGGGAAGGTTCTGCAGAATCACGGAAGCCTTGTTGGGTTCGAGGTACGCCAGAATAAGGGCTATGGTCTGGGGGTGTTCCTGCTGAATAAAGTTCAGGAGATGCGCAGGATCGGTGCGCCGGATGAAGTCGAAGGGGCGCACCTGGAGGCTTGAGGTAAGCCGGTTGATAATATCAATGGCCTTCTGGCTGCCCAGGGATTTTTCCAGCAGTTCCCGGGCGTAGTCTATGCCGCCCATGGAGATGAACTGATTTGCCATCATCAGTTCCTGAAATTCCGCCAGCACCGCGTCCTTCTGATCCGGCTCTATGGTTTCAAGCCGGGCAATCTCGAAGGTGAGGGTTTCTATTTCGTCTTCCCTGAGAAATTTGAAAATTTCCGCTGATATGTCCGAGCCTATGCTGACCAGGAATATGGCGGCCTTCTGCCGTCCGGTAAAATCCTTGATGCCTTTCTTTTTTCCGCCGCCCGAAGCGGCGCCGGATGCTGCCTGCGCCATAACTTACTCCTCCAGCAGCCAGGTTCTGATGAGCTGGGCCACATCGCCGGGATGTTCCTTCGCCATATTGATGGCGTTTTCCTGAAGCTCCATGCGGCGCCGCTCCTCCACCGACATGGAAACCTCGACCCCTTCTTCCGCTTCCATAAGGGCGCTTTCCCGCAGGGCCTGCTGCTGCCGGGAGATTTCCTCTTCCCTGAGCCGCCGCCGCCGCTCCAGCTCCCTGGAAATGACCCGAAACGCCACGAACCCTATGGCTAATAATACCAGACCGCCGATAAAAATCAATATGGTCATCCGAAGTTGCTGCTGGCGGAAATAGGCGGCGTCTTCGTCGGCAAACTGCCGGGTTCTGTCGTAGCGGATCCGCGTAACCGTTACCGAGTCGCCCCGGGCGGCGCTGTAACCTATGGCGTCCCGGATAAGCTGCTGGGCCTGGGAGAGGTCCTCATCGGATATGGGGCTGTACTCCCGTTCAATCTCCCCTTCCGGCGTAATAACGGGGTTGCGTTTTTCATCGAGTTTCTTGCGCCAGGTACCGTCTATGTTCACCGACACGGTAACCCGGTCCATGCGGGGGCTGCGCTCCTCCTGAATGGTACGCCGGTTGATCTCTTCGTTCTGGGTCAGCGTCTCCTGGGTTACTTCCCCGTAGAGATTCTGCATATCCCGGAAGGCCGGGGGGGTCTGGCCCTCCACCCCCGGAGGACCCTCCGGGGTAAAGCCCGTGCCCCGCCAGGAGGTGCTGGAGGAGGAGGTGGAGCGGGTTACGGAACGGGCAAATTCCGAATCATCGTAGGGCAGGCCCGGCGTCCTTTCCCGTATCGTAACGGGGAAGAATTCTTCCGTGTTTACCGAGCGGGGAGACATATCCATGTCTATTTTTATGTTGAGGTCCCGGACCCGGTCTGCGGTAAAGGTATTTTGCAGGGACTGAATAACCAGGGCGCGGTACTTGGCCTCCAGGGTCTGCACTATTTTTATCTCCCGCTCTATACGGGAAAGGCGGTCCATGGCGGCCATGCCCTCAAAATCGTTCAGTTGCAGCCCCGTGGTGTCGGTGATGACGATGAATTCATCCCGCAGTCCCTGGATGGCAAATTTGAGTATCTTCTGTATGCCCTCTATCTTTTTCCGGTTGGTAACAATATCGCTCCCCGGTTTGGGGGTGATGATCACGCTGGCGGTGACAGGATTCTGATCCTGGGTAAAGAGTTCCCGCTCCGGCTGGACTATCGTTACATCAGCGTCGTCGACATCGTCCAGCGCCCGGATATGGTCGGTAACCATCTGGGTAATGGCCCGGCGGAGATTCTGGTTCCGCTCAAAGTCGGTGATGGTCCAGCGTTCCCGGTCAAAGATGGCCCAGGGATCCGTGCCGGCGGGTATGAGGTCCTCCCGGATGAGAATCGCCCGCATACGCCGGGCGCTGGTCTCGTCGGGAACCATGACAATGCCCGCGGCGCTTACCGTGGCGCGGATCCCTTCCTCGTTGATCCGGGTAACTATTCTGTCCTGATCCGCTTCGTCCCGGATGGGCGCGTCGATCACCGGCACCATGGCCGGCGATGAAGACAGGGTGAAGAGCGCCACGACGCCCCCCACCGCGGCCAGGACTATGCCGATGAGCATTATCCGCTGAACCAGGGACCACTTGGTCCACAGTGCGGTTATTTGAGCCAGTATCCGTTTTAACAATTCACCCATGTTCCCCTCCCATGGAAACTCCCGCGTTACCTAAACGGCGAATCCTCCCCATTGAATCGCCGCCGTTATGAGACACCATTAAAGCTTTCCCAAACTTCAGTTTGGGAAAGCTTTAATTATCTGGTATTTATCAGATCCCTCCAGCCCTGAACCACCCGGTTCAGAATGGTACGGGTTATGTTGAGGGCCATCTCGGCCTCCGCCTGGGCAATGGTTATATCGTGGACATCCACGGAGCCGGGATCGGTAATGGCCCGCCGGGCCAGATCGCCGGCGTTCTGCTGGACCCCCGAAACCCGGTCCAGGGCGCGGAGCATGGCGTCGTCAAAGGAACCGGCGCGGATAACGCTCTCGCTCCCCGTCATGCGTTCCAGCTCCGAAATGACCGCGCCCCGGCCCTGCAGCACCTTGCCGCCCACAGAAAAATCGCCCTTCACGGGAACAAGATGCCTGGGGTTTGTTACCGCCAGGGGAATCCTGTCGCCGGAAACCAGGCTCGGCTTGTAAATAGTCATGTTTTCCCTCCCCTCAAACAGCGCGGCAGCACCGCCGCACAATATCAGAACACATACTGTGTAACAGCATTGTTACACAGTATTGCTACACAACACACAGCGCCGCTTAACGGCCGCCTATTTCCAGAGCCCGCTGAAACATGGCCTTGGAGCCCTCTATGATGGAAGCGTTGGCCTCGTAGGCCCTGGACGCGGCGATCATGTCCACCATTTCCGTTACGATGTCCACATTCGGCATCTCCACATAACCCGCCCGGGGGCCGGTCTGTATCGCGTCCGGGTGGGTAGGATCGTAGACCAGGCGGAGTTCTGTCGCGTAGTCTTTCTGTATCTCCACCACGCGGACCCCCTCGCTGCCGCCCTTATCCAGCAGGTCCGGCAGGAAAGGGGAACGCCAGAAAGGCTGTTCCGCCCGGGGCCGCATGATCACGCGGCTCCTCCTGAAGGGCCCGCCCTCGTCGGTGCGGGTGGTGGACACATTGGCCATGTTGTCGGCGATAACGTCCGTGCGGAGCCGCTCGGCGCTCATCCCCGTGGCGGCTATGTTAATCGAACTAAAAAGCCCCATATCCTGCTCCTCCTCTTCCCGTCACGCCTATCCGCGCAGGACCATGCTTACCTGATTGAATTCAAAGGCCGCCGACTGGGCCAGGAGGGTGTAGAGCATCTGGGTTTGCAGGGCAAGAACCGTTTCCTGCTCCGCATCCACATTGTTGCCGTTGTTGTTGGAACTGCTCACATAGTCCAGCACCCGGCGGGGCCGCACGTCCCGGTAATCCCGCTCCCGCCAGGAGGGAATATGCCGGGGATTGGTCAGCGACAGCTCCAGAGCGGGCCGCTGCGTCTCCGTATCAAGGGCTCGCTGAAGTTCGCTCTCAAAAGTTACTTCGCTGCGCTTGAAGTTCGGCGTACCCGCGTTGGCCATGTTGTCGGCGATCACATTACGCCGCAGCACATTCACGTCGAGGCCCCGGTGCAGCATATCGAGGGTCCGCTCAAAACTGTTTATCTTCACACCAATCCTCCCTTCAGATCATCGGCACATTAAAGCCGGAGGCATAGGACAACGTATCAGGGCGCATCCCCGGCGAAGCCGGGGACCGGGCTATCCGGGGCTCCGCTATCGCTCCGGCCCCGGTGCTCCGCGCCGGGTCTGCCCTCCGGGCACCCCTCCTATCCCTTGCGCGTGCTGAAAGCCTGCGGCTTTCAGCTTGGGAGTTTGCGCGAAGCGCAAACTCCGGGAGAAGGCCGGGGGCCAGCGAGGAATCACGAGGCGTTGCGGGGCTCCCCCGCGTGAGCGGGTTCTTAGGGGGGCTTGGGGGGGCATCGAGCCCCCCCAACAGGGGGCGTTGCGGGGGGCCGAGCCCCCCGCGGGGGGGGGAGGGCGCATCCGTGATGCGCCCGCAGGGGGCGGCTGCCCCCTCCTTATTCCTCACAGGATGTACCTCCCCAGGTCCTGATCCTTGACGATGTCGGCAAGGCGCTCGTCCACGTAGCCCTGGTCTATGGGCACTTTGGCGGGGG
>JAISQV010000109.1 GCA_031273985.1 Spirochaetaceae bacterium
ACCAGAACGATAATGTCGAATTTCCTGTTTATCGCCATCTCGTAAGCTTCCAGCGCCAGCCACACATCGATTCCCTTTTCATGCAGCACATTGTTGGGGCCCATGCGCAGCGGCAGATAATGGGTAACAATATTCTCGCGCATCAGAATATCTTCAAAGGTCCGCTCGCTCTGAAGCTTACTGCCCATATCGCGGGCAAAAGAACGCCCCTTGAAATAATGGGCATCGATAATCTGACACTGCTTTATGCTGGCCCCGGAAATCTTTGCTACTTCGTTACGAATAAATTCGTGAAGCCCGCTGATGCTGATCCTCGCCTTCTTTGGATGTTCATATTTATAATAGTTGCTCACCTTATAAAAATAGTAACCATCGTAAAATACTCCAATCCGTATTAACTCTTGTAATTTATTTGCCATGCCACTGAGTATAGATCAAAAAAAAGGTTTAGGCAAGTGAGCCTGTCCCAAAACTAATTGACTGTGCGCTAAAAGCGCACGGTTTTGGGACAGGCTTTTGGAAAAAGCGGCCTAAAGTCCGCTTTTTCCTCATAAATCCAAGGTAGCTTTCCCAAAACTGAAGTTTTGGGAAAGCCTCAAGTAAGTAAATAATGAGGGGGCCGAGCCCCCTGAAGAACCCGCTAAGAACTCGCTTGCGCGAGGGAGGGTTCGCGGGGGAGAGCCTCCTCGGGCCTGCGGCCCTGCGGGGTCTGGCGCTACCCCCGTGCGGGGGAGCATGAAGGGCAGCCGCAGGCTGTCTACCGAGAAATTTGGCCTGCTCCGGCGCAAGTAAATTCCCCGTTTACCATAAGTACCCGCTGCCTTTAGGCGGCGGGGTGCGCCTCCGCCCCCGCAACGCCCCGTGTTTTCTCCCAAGCTGAAGCCGCCCTGCGGC
The DNA here is from genome assembly GCA_031273985.1 of Spirochaetaceae bacterium. Taxonomy (GTDB): domain Bacteria; phylum Spirochaetota; class Spirochaetia; order Treponematales; family Breznakiellaceae; genus JAISQV01. The sequence goes on from JAISQV010000109.1 coordinate 895, forward strand.
TTCAGCAGCAACGCCCCCGCCCCATCCCTTGACAGAGCCTTAGGGCGGCGCTAGAGTAAGCGGCGGAGAAGACTTGCATGACAGGATTCGACAGGAAAATCACCGGCCTCCCTTTGCCCGCGCGGAGAGGGGCCCTCGCTGTTCCCCTCTTTACCACCCGGCAGTATCACTGTTCGTAACCCGCGGCGGTGAAAAGGCTTTCTTTCCGGCCCGGACGCGCCCTGCAGGGGTTTCCGCAGCCCGCGGACCCTGGGTTCCGGGCGGCCCTGGCCTGCCGTTCCGCAGCGCTCTTTGTCATACTCTGGCAGTTGAGACTCCTCGCGGGGGACCTGGCGGATACGGCGGTGTTTGCGGCGTCCCTCCTCTGCGCCTTTGGCGCGGGCTTCTTTCTTTCGGCGCGCCCCCTCCCCGCAGCGCTGGCCTCCATAGCGCTGATCCCCTGGGCGGCCCGGCTTTTCCTCGGCCTGCCCCGGCTTTTAGCGCGCTCCCCCGGCGCTATCGGGTCCTGGGATTCGCTCCTCCTCAACCTGGACAGGAATAACTTTGTTTCCCTGCCGCCCTTTTACTGGGCCGCGCTGACCACGTACTTTTCCGCCCGTTCCCGGCGCTTCCTCCGGGCCGATACCGCCGCCGCCTGCGCCCTGATCACGGCGATCTTTCTGGTGAGCCCTTCGGCGGATCAGGAAGCCTACCGCCTGCCCGTCCTGCCCGTGGCAATCTTTTCCTGCGTGGTGTTTCTGCTGCTTCTTGCCTGGGTCTTCTCCCTGCCGCCGGAACTCAAGGTACGCAAAAGGGAAAGGCTGCTTTCAACGGCGGTCATCCTCCTCTTTGTGCTGGCCGGGGGACTCCTCGTCCTGCGCTCCTCCCAGGAACAAGCGGCGGACCGGGGCGGGGGGCTCCTCCGGCCCAACCTCTTCCAGTTTGATTTTTCCCAAATACTCCGCCTGGAAAGCGAAATCACCATGACCGGCGATCTTGCCTTTATCGTGCGCCGGGAGGGCGGGGAGGGACACAACTATATGCGCCGCTACGTACTTTCCGGAAACGATCAAAAACAGGGATTCTACCGCATTCCCGAAATTGACGATCCCGTACACCCGCCGGTACTCCCCTCCCGGCGCACGGCCCTGGACGCCGAAGTCCCGGAGCCTTCCCGGATAGCCGAACAGGAATACTACCTCGTCAACCTCGATTCCGCGGCCTTTGTGGGAATGAACCAGCCTGTTGAAATACTTCCCTTTGAAAACTACGACGCTTCCTCCTTTGTTTCGGCCTACGCGGTGAAAAGCCTCGTGAGCGCCGCGGGCCCCCTGCGGCTCATGGCCAACTCCCCGGAATCCTCAGCAACGGCGGGCCCCCGCTTTGACCCTGAGAGCCTGGGAATGGGGGCCGAAGAATTTGCCCGCTACACGGCGTACTCCGCATCCCCCCGGATAAGGGCCATGGCGCAGGAACTTACCCAGGGGCTTTCTTCCTACTGGGAGATAACGCAGACTCTCTACGAGTGGCTCCGCTACGGGGACTACCGCTACAGCATGAAACCCGGCATCGCCGTGGACGGGGATCAGCTTTCCCACTTCCTCTTTGTATCAAAAAAGGGTTATTGTTCCTACTTTGCCTTCGCCTTTGCGGTAATGCTGCGCTCTTTGGGCATTCCCTGCCGGGTAGCGGTAGGCTTCTACCTTGACCCGGAACTTAAGGTCTTTGATTACTACCCGGTACGCTCGGACATGGCCCACGCGTGGGTGGAGGTTTACTACCCCGGAGCGGGCTGGGTAGATTACGACCCCACCACTACCCTGCTGGCGGCGGGAGAGGATTTTGATTTTTCCCGGGGCGTCCCCCAGGATATGTTAGAGCGGCTCATGCGGGAGATTCTGGAAAACCGCCCCCGGCTCCGGGTACGGGAAGGCGGGGACGATGCCTCTCCGGGCCTCTCCCCCGAAGCCTTGGGGGGCGGCGCTGCAAGGCTGCTCCGCCGGGCGGGGCCGCTCCTGGCGTTCTTACTGATCGCCGTGATCTTTATCCTGATCCGCTGCGGGCCCCTCCTGGCCTTTTTTGCTCTTCGCAGCCCGAGGAAAAAGACCCTGGCCCTCTGGCGGCAAAGCCGGCGGCGGCTTTCCCTGGGGGGGATCAGGAGGGGCCGGGGGGAAGGGGAAGGCGAATGGGCCCTGCGGGTGGACGGAGTGTTCCGCCTGGGCCTCTATGCCCTCTACCAGGACGCCTCGGAGGCCCGCTATGCCGCCGTGTACGGCGCCGGGGCGGCGGTCTGGGAACACTACCGGGCCTTTAGCCGGCGCTGCCGCGGAATCATCTCCCCGGCGCGGCGGATCCTTGCCTGGCTCTGCCCGCCCCTGGCCCTGCGCAGGCGAAAAGGACCGGGGGCATGAAGGCGCTGCAAAGGGCGGCCCTTCTGGCGGCGGCGCTGTTTTTCTGTTTTGGCGCGGCGGGAGCCCTCGGGGAGGATGAGGCGGGGCGGCTCCTTGAGGATGCCCTGGAAGCGCAGACCAACGAGCGCTGGGAGCTTTCCATAGAGTTGCTCTCCCGGGGTGCGGAACTGTACCCGCGCGACTACCGTTTCCCCTGGGCCCTGGGCTCCCTCTACTATTCCCGCCAGCTCTACGGGCTTGCCTGGGAAGAGTATCAAAAGGCGGAGCCCTTCATGCCCCAGGACACGGAAATGCTTTTCCGGCTTTCCCGTACCACGGGCTCCCTCAACATGGACGCCGTGTCCGCGGCTTACCTGGAGCGGGTGCTGGAACTGGACCCCCTGAACAGGGAGGCCATAGACAGCCTTGCCTGGATGTACTACAAACTCCACCGCCTGAACGAGGCGGCGAAAATTCTGCTTGACGCGGTGGAAAGCCTGGGCCCTGAGCGGGATCTCTGCATGACCCTGGGGACCGTCTACGCCGATATGTTCCGTTACGGGGAATCCAGAGACTGGTATCTCAGGGCCATTGCCTCGGCGGAGCAGGCGGGGGACATGAATTTCGCCGCCGTAGCCCACTACAATCTTTCCATTCTGGAAAGCCGGTACTATAACTACGCCGAAGCTTTTGAGCGCGCCAACGAATCCCTGCGCGCGCACAGCAGCCCTGCAGGCCGCCTTGCGCGGGGGGAACTGCGCCAGAGGCAGCTGGACCTGGCCGGGACCTTTAGCGATTACCATGCGGCCCATGAAACGGATACATCGCCCCTCTCCAAACTTAACCTGGCCCAGGCCTGCCAGATTGCGGGACGCCTTGAGGAAAGCAGGCTCTACGCCGAAAGCTGCCTTGATTCCAGGGACCTTTCATGGATGCTCAACTACGGGACAGACCCCGACCGGTATTACCGGGACCTCCACGAAATACTGTACAAAACCTACGGCGGGCTTTACCGCACGGAAAGCTTCAAAGTATACGCAGGTACGGCGGCGGCGCTCCGGGGCTTGTTCAGAAAGTTTTACTACCGTTTCAGGGAAATGTACCACGGGCATCTTTTCAAAAAATATGCGCTGCTTGCGGCCAGGGCTTACCGCGCCGGCGGCGACTCGCTCTTTTACGGAGCGGCGGGGCTCGACGCGCAGATCGGCTACTACACGGCCCTCGAATCCTACCCCCGGCGGGCCCTCCCCTACCTGCAAAGAGCCCGTGAATTTGAAGTCCCCCTCATACCACTGTCGGCGCCCGCCTACGACGCCGACGAGGGCATCCTCAGGGGAGACCCCGGCCTGATCCGCCGCTCCATCCTGCTTTTCGACCCGCTGTGGGAACGGGACATGACGGCCCGCTCCCTGGCGGAACTCTGCCGCCTCCTCCGGGGCGGCAGGCACCGGGCGGAACGGCGCGGGGCGGCGGAGCGGCTCTACGCCATGAACCGGGGGGCCCTGAGACAGAACGGCATAGCCCTGCCCGTGGAAATGGTCCTGACCATGGAAGGCCCCGGCGGGGCGGGACGCCGGGCGGAAGGCCGCCGGGCGGAAGGCCGCCTTAGAAGAACCCTCAAGCGCATGGGCTTTGAAGAGGCCCCCGCCGGTGCCCGTTTCCGCCTCAGCGTTACCCTCTCAGGCTCCGGTGCCCGCTGCGAGCTCAGCGACCGGGAGCGGGGAACGGCGGCGCTGCGGGAAATCATCCCCCTTCCGTCATTTTCCCGGAAAGAGCTTGCTCATTTTGCCGCATATCTCGAAAATGCCGCCTTTACCGGCTTCTAGAATATGTCTATACTGAGGTATGAATCATTTTTTACTCCGGCCGTCAAGGTCCCCTGTGTCCAGGCCTCCCGTGGCGTTCCTGCTGCTTTCGGTTTTAACCCTCGGCTTGTTCCTCCATTCCTGCGCCGGCTTTGGGGGCTCACAGAGTACTTACGGCGGCCTCGGGGAATCCGCCGATCCCATACCGTTCATGAGTGCCGTTCGGACAGGAAAACTACCCAACGGGCTGACTTACTATATCCTCAAAAACAGTAAACCCGAAAACCGGGCTTCCCTTGCCCTGGCGGTTCATGCCGGTTCAATTATGGAGCAGGATGACGAGCAGGGGCTGGCTCACTTTGTGGAACACATGAGTTTTAACGGCACGGCCCGTTTCCCCGAAGCGGAACTCCGCAATTACCTCCGCTCCCTGGGAATGCGCTTCGGCGCGGACCTGAACGCGTATACCTACTACGATGAAACGGTGTACCGGCTCGACACTCCCGTGGAAACCAGCGAAGGGGGGATCAAGCGTATCCCCGCCAGGGCCCTGGCAATTCTGGACGACTGGACCCACGCCGTTACCTTTGCCCCCCAGGATGTAGAGGATGAACGGGCAATCATTCTGGAGGAATACCGGGCCTACCTTGGCGCGGGCGAGCGGGTTTCCCGGCGTATGCTCCCGGTACTGCTCCACGACTCCATCTACGCCGAACGGCTTCCCATAGGCCTGCCGGAGATCATTGAGACTGTGCCGGCGGAAAGACTGTTGAATTTCTACCGGACCTGGTACCGCCCCGACAATATGGCGGTGATCATCGTGGGGGATTTTGACGACGCCGCGCTGGAAGCGGAGCTTGCCTCCCAGTTTACCGCGCCCGCGCCCGCAACACCCCCGACTGCCCGGCCCGATACGGAACTTCCCCCGCCGGTAAAAAACAGTATCCGTGTGGAGATTATCACGGACCCCGAATTCCCCTACACGCGGATCGATGCGTACTACAAAACCAGGCCCGGCGAGCGGGGCACGAATCTTGCCTACTACCGGGAGCAGGTGATGCGGGATATCGTCAACCGCATCATTTCCCGGCGCTTCGAGAATGCTTCGAGCGATCCCGCCACGCCCTACGCCGATGCCGGAACCTGGGAAACCCGCTACGGCAGGACCGGGCGTTTTTACGTGATGGCGGCCATTTCCAAACCCGAGCTGTCCCGTGAAAGCCTCCGGGCGCTGCTGCGGGAAAAGGAATCCATCCTGCGCTACGGATTCACGGCATCGGAAATCGATCTTGCCAAGCGGGCGCTGCTTTCAGAGCTGCGGCGCAGGGCCTCCGAGCAGGACCGTCAGGAGTCGCGGTCATACCTCGAACAATTCCAGGAACATTTTCTGCG
>JAISQV010000187.1 GCA_031273985.1 Spirochaetaceae bacterium
GATGTTCAGGCCTTCTCCGTACAGGACGGGCCGGGGATACGGACTACGGCTTTTTTGAAAGGCTGCCCCCTGGTCTGTCCCTGGTGCCATTCGCCGGAATCCCAGGCTTTCCATTCCCAGCTGAGCTGGATAGCCATGCGCTGTATTGGTACCGCCAAATGCGGCAAGTGTATCAAGGCCTGCAAGAAAGAGGCTATAAGCCTGGGGCGCCGCACCGCACACCCGGTCTCGGGCGAAGAAATACAACACGTCAAGATTGACCGGGCCCGCTGCGACAACTGCGGGGACTGCGCGAAGGTTTGTTTTCCCGCCTCCCTCTATATCTGCGGCAAGGATTATACCGTGGAGGAATTGGTGGAGCGGGTGGTGAAGGACAAGCCCTTCTATGACAAGTCCGGCGGCGGGGTAACCATTTCGGGCGGGGAGGCCCTTTCGCAGCACCGTTTTACCGCCGCCGTGCTGCGGGAATTGAAAGAGCGGAACATTCACACGGCGCTGGACACGACGGGTTACGCGAAACGGGAGTGTGTGGACGAAGTGCTCCCCTACACGGATCTGTTTCTGTACGATCTTAAACACATGAACAGCGAGATTCATCAGAAAATGGTGCGGGTCCCCAACGAGCTTATTTTGTCCAACGCGGGGTACATAGCCAGCCGGGGCGGGAAGTTCCAGATGAGAATTCCCGTGATCCCGCAGTTTAACGACTCCGAGGAAAATATACGGGAAACCGCGGAATTTTGCCGCTCCCTGGGTGAGGCGGTGGTGATGGTTCAGCTGCTTCCCTATCACAATCTCGGCGTGGTGAAGTACCAGAGGATAGACGACAGTAAAACAGTCATGGAAGCCGTCCCGCCGGCGGAGGAGAAGATAGCGCGTCTCAAATCCATCATGGAGGAATACGGGCTGCACGTTACGGTACACTGATTTCTGAAAACGGAGCTTATGGCAGCGCCGAAGCACTATTGTTACGGAGGAAAGTCTATGTATGAATTCAGGCCGGTTACAGAACGAATAGCCCTGATGAGGTCCCTCATCAGGAACCGGGTCATTCAGGTGGACGCCGAAAAGGCGCTCATTACCACCGAGGCCAGTAAAAAAAACGAGCATGTCGTTCCCCACATACGCAGGCCCCGAATCGCCTACGAGGTCTGCTCTCAAATGACGGTGCGGGTGGAAGATTTTGAACTTATCGTGGGGAACAAGGCGAAAAATTTCCTGGGGGCCTGCGTGAGTCCCGAATGGGAAGGGGCCGGCATGGCGCCCATGATGGTGGACATGGGCGGGTGGACCCTGCGGGATGACGGCTTGTACCACAACATTGACGATGACGAGCTTAAGATGTGTATAAGCCCGGAAGATGTGGAAGCGCTCAAATCCATAGCCGGGTACTGGCAGGGCCGTACCATCACCAGCACCGCCGATTCGTGGCAGCCGCCGGGTTACGAAGAACTGACAAAACTGAACGTTACCGCAAACCTTCCCGGTATGCCCCTGATGATGCTGAGCGCCGGGCACCTTACGCCGGGTTTCCCCAAGATTCTTGCCAGGGGCTACAAGGCCCTGCGCGAGGAAGCCCAAAACTGGCTGGACGATCATATCAATAATCTCATGGGGGAAGACGCCAATAAGGCCATGTTCTACACGGGCGTAACGATCACCTGCGACGCCGCAACGGTACTGATCAAACGATACGCCCAGGCCTGTTACGAAAAGGCAAAAACCTGCAAGGACTCCAACCGCATGGCGGAACTGCGGATGATGGGCGACAGCCTCACCTGGATTTCGGAGAATCCCGCCCGTACCTTCTGGGAAGCCTGTCAGGCAACGATTCTCTACCAGCTTTTTATGTCCCTGGAGTCGGCGATTCCCGCTTCCGCCTTTGGCCGTTTTGACCAGTACACCTGGCCCTACCTGAAACGGGACCTTGACGAGGGCCTCATTACCCTGGATTACGCCCAGGAGATAGTTGACGCCTTCTTCCTCAAGGCCAATTGTTTCTACGGCGGCGGCGCGGGGGGCGGCATGGCCTCCATCACCGGCGTGGGCAACACCTACCAGCATACCACCGTGGGCGGGGTGGACCCCGATTACGGGAAGGACGCCACCAACCCGGTAACCTTCATGGTGCTGGAAAGCATCGGGCGGCTTCAACTCCACGATCCTACCATAAGCCTGCGGGTGAACAAGAATACTCCGGAAAAACTCTGGGACTGCGCTCTGGAGACCACCAAACTGGTGGGAGGGCTGCCCCTCTTTCAAAATGACGAAGTGATCATTCCCGGCATCATCAGGGAGCTCGGTTTCGACCTCTACGACGCCCGTAACTACGCCCTCATAGGCTGCCAGGAGATCACCGGCTCCGGAAACGACTACCCGGCCTGCAACGGGACATCGGCGCCTTACGGCTCGGTTCACTACGGGGTCTGCCTTACCATTGCGCTGAACAACGGCACCAATCCCTTTAACCATGAGGAATGCCGGGTTAAAACCGGGTACCTCTACGATATGAAGGACTTCGAGGAGGTGAAGGAAGCCTACAAAAAGATTGCCGCCTACCTCACCAGGGCCCAGGTGAGCATCAACAATTACACCGAATACCTCCATATGTACCATGCGCCGCTCATCGCCCTGTCCATCTCCATGGAAGGCTGTATGGAGAAGGGGAAGGACGTAACCTGGGGCGGGGCCAAGTACAATTCCTTTGGCGGCACCGCCACCGGGCTTGCCACCGTGGCCGATTCGCTGACCACGATTAAGTATATGATCTTTGACAAGAAGAAATGCAGCGCCCGGGAACTGTACGACGCCTTCATGGCGAACTGGGAAGGCTACGAGGATCTGCGGCAGCAAATACTTGCGGAGGTGCCCCATTTCGGCAACGGGGATCCCTATGCCGATGAAATGATGAAGTGGGTCTGCGATACCTACTATGAAATCTGCGAGGAGTGTTACAGCGTGCGCTGCTCCAAATTCAAGGCGGGCCTCTACAGCGCTTCGGATCATGTGTACCAGGGCTACCATACCTGGGCAACGCCGGACGGAAGGAAAACCGGCGAGCCCGTGGCCGACGGTTCTTCCCCTGTCCAGGGAAGGGACAAACTCGGCCCCACGGCGGTATTTGCCTCCGGCATTGCCTTCGATCACAGTCATTTCATGGACGGTATCGCCCTCAATTTGCGTATCCACCCCACCGCCCTCCGGGGTGATGAGGGG
>JAISQV010000220.1 GCA_031273985.1 Spirochaetaceae bacterium
GCCGCGGCAAGGGTAACCCAGGATTTTTTTGCGGGAAACGCGACGACCAGGGCGTACATGAGCACGGCCCCGGCCAGAACCATCCATTTAATCGGCACGATACGTCAAACCTAGAGGAGCCCCCGCCGCCTGTCAAGGGAGCCGCGCCGGGGCAGGCAGGCGGAGGGGGTTTACGGGAAAGGTGAGGGCGGGTTGTACCGGCCCGGCGGCGAGCTCGATGAGGGTTTTCTGCCGAAGGGCGGAAAACCCTCAAAATGCTCTTGCCGGGCAGCGGAACAACCCCGCACTCATGTGTTTCGGTAATGGCGCGCCGTCAGACGGGGGCGTTGCGGGGCTCCCCCGCGTGAGCGGGTTCTTAGGCCCCCCGCACGGGGGTAGCCGGAGACCCCGGAGGGCCGCAGGCCCGAGGAGGCTCCGGCGTAGGGGGCTCGGCCCCCTTACAGGTCCGGCTGCTCAGCTCCCGGTTCCGCAGGGGGGGAATCTTCCTCCAGCGCGCTGCGGTAGCTGCTGGAAAAATCACTGTCCTGTACATCCGGGATGATGCGGCCCCCCTGGCTGCGGTACTTTCCGGGACTGGTGCCGGTGTAGCTTTTGAAGATCTTGGAAAACCAGCTTTGGTCTTCAAAACCGCAGGCCCCGGCAATTTCGGTGAGGCTCTGGGTTGTTTCCACCAGGAGCCGCCCCGCCCGTTCTACCCGCAGCCGGTTGAGGTAGCTCGAAAGATTCTCTCCCATTTCTTCGCGGAAGATGGTGCTGAAGTAGGGCGCTGAAAGTCCCGATATTTCGGCAATTTCGTTGAGGCTTATCTTCCGGGTAAAGTTTTCGTGTATGTAGCGTTCAGCTTTTTGCAGGGCCGCCGCATGACGCACCCCCTGAAAGGAAAACACCCGTTCCGCCAGGGTCTCGACAATTGAGTGAAGCGTATCGGTCAGCTCGGCGACATTTTCCACCTCCTGAATCTGTTTGAGGTAGCGGTTATTGGTTTCCAGCAGCGCCGTATCCCCCGATCCGGGGACGATGGCGATGCGGGAAAGGAGGACTACCAGTTCCAGGGCCCGGAAGCGGATATAGTTGAAGTGATCCGGATTGGCGTAGAAAAGCACGCCCAGGAGTTCGTCCAGCGCCTTCTTGCCGGCTTCGCTGTCGCCCCGGCGCAGGGCCGTGAGCAGCATACGCTCCTTGTCCAGGGGGTAGCCCGGCAGGGGGCCGCCTTCAGGGTGCTGTTCCCTGAGCAGGGATATTTGCCCGGCAATGACCGATTGCTGCGCGGCTCTGCGCCGGAGGGTTTCGTGGTAGTCCTTGCCCGCTTCGGAGAGGGTCTGCGCACAGGTGAGGAAGAGTTCCGAGAGCGCCTTGACGCGGCCGGAATCTATCCGGGGGAACAAAGCCAGGTTTCCCCGGATCGTTTCTTCCTGTACGGCGCCCTCGGACATGGTCATCATGGTGCGGAGGGTTTCTTCCGGTTCTATGCCCAGGAAACCCGAACCCAGGAGGGCGCCGGAAAAGTGCCCTTCCCGGAAGATGGGGCTGGTCCAGAACATGAAGCCCAGATCGCAAATGTAGGTGTAGGAGCCGCCGTAGTGGCAGGCTTTCTGTACGGCATTGGTGTGTACCGTGTTGCAGGGGGAGCTGGAAAAATCCCTGGGGCATTTTGGCTTTGCCGCATGGCTCCGGTACTTGATGCAGAAAAGGCACGTGTTCCTGTCGTCAATAATCTCCGGCATCATTTCAGCTATGGGGAGATAGTTTTGATCGAGCACACAACCCGTGGCGCCGGTTGCACAGGTATAGGTATGAAGAACATCGAGGGCCTTGATAAGGACACGGGCGGTCTTGGGCGTCCGTGAGACGGCGTTTCCCGGCGGGCCGCCGTTATGTTGAGTAGTATTGCTGCTCATGATCAACCTGTCTCTTTGCTGTTTTCCCCTCCCCGGTTGTCCCCCTGGAAAGGATCCGGAGTATCGTCCCAGGGTTTCACGGTCCAGGCTCCGCTCTTTGGAGCAGAGAATCCTGCCTGTCCCTGTTCCCGGTACTTGCCAGGAGTTACGCCGGTGAAGGATTTAAATATTTTTGAGAACCAGCTTTGATCCTCAAAACCGCAGGCCCCGGCGATAGCGCTGATGGATTGCTCCGATTCGGTGAGCATGGTCATGGCCCGCTCAACCCGGAGACGGTTGAGATAGTTGGAAAGATTCTCTCCCATCTCCTCCTTGAACACGCTGGAAAAGTAGGGGCCCGAAAGCCCCGACGCCTGGGCAATTTCCCTAAGGCTTATTTTGCGGGTATAGTTATCCCAGATGAAGCGCTCCGCCTTGCGCAGCGCCGAGGCATGGCGCATTCCCCGGAAGGAGAATATGCGGAAGGAAAGGCGTTCCGCGATGAGGCGGACTATGGCTGCGAGTTCCTCCGGGCTCTTTGCCTCCTGGATGCGCTTGAACCAGCGGTTGTTGCTTTCCAGGATGGAGCCCTCCATATCCGTCCCTTCCGGGGCGGCGTCAGGGGCCCGGCCTTTGGGCGGGGGCGTTTTTGCGGACGGCGTTTCCGCCTGGGGCGGAGGCGCGGGAAGGGTTTCCGGCGAGGCTGCCTCCGCCTGGGGCCCTCCCTGGGGCAGGCCCGTAAGGAAGGTGCCGAAAAATTCATCGTAGGGCTCCCCGCCGGTTTTTCGCGGGAACAGGGCCGCCCTGGAGAGGAGCACGGCAAGTTCCATGACCCGGTTGCGCATGGATTCCAGGCTGCCCTGCAGTGGGGCGTTCCCGCTGGAATACTGAATATACTCAATAAGATCGTCCAGGGCCTTGCGCCACGCATCGCCGTCTCCCCGGCGCAGGGCGGCGAGGAGGGTGCGTTCCCGGTCCAGGGGCCAGGCGGTATCCGCGGGCTTTTCCCGGTCCCGTACCAGGCGGAGCCGTCCCATGGCATTGTTCGCCTGCCCCGGCCGTTCCGGGCCTGCGTTCTGGATGCGGGAAAGCTGCTCCGCCGAGATGACGAGGAGCCGGGCCAGGGCCTTGATTTCCTCGCCGCTCTTTCCCTTTAAACCCAAAAGGAACTTTTCCTCTTCCCGGGATTCGGGGGAATCCGGGCAGAGGCCGTGCAGTTTTTCCACCGCCTGTTCCGGGCTTATTCCCAATACGCCGCCCGCAACGAGGGCGCCCAGGGCGTGGCCCCGTACCAGAATGGGCGCTGTCCAGAATACGAAGCCCATGGAGCACATATAGATATACGTGCCCCCGGCGCTGCGGGCGCGGTATCCCGCGACAAGATGCTGCTTTGTGCAGCCCGAATCACCTGTCAGGGGGGAACAACCGGACTGCGGCGCTGCCTGGGATGTGTGCGGGCAGCCGGATTTTCCATCCTTCATGCTCTTACAGCTATGCGCTTTGCAGAATGTGCAAAATTTGAAATTGAGCGTACAGTTATTCGTGCCGTCAAAACGGCCCGATTGATCCAGCAGCGCAGCAACGGTGCCGGTAGCTTCCTCGTAGGACTTAAGTACTTCGTAAGTTCTGAAAAGAAGCGGCTCGATTTCCCTGCGGCCGATAATGCTGGCCGGGGAAGGGTTCCTCCACATAAATTGCCTCCAGTTATAACAATAGGGAGGCTTTTTTGAACGCAATACACCCTAACGGCTAAAAATGTTTAATTCCAGCGCTATGCGCACCGCGTCCACCCGGTTTACCGCGCCGAGTTTTGCGTAGATGCTGCGGATCTCCGCCTTGACGGTATTTACCGAAAGCGCCATTTTTTCCGCAATCTGTTCCCGGCTCCAGCCGAGGGAGAGGGTCCGCAGAACTTCGGTCTCCCGCCAGCTTAGGCTGGGAGCTTCCCTCGGTTTTGGAGAATATTCAGGGCCCTGGTAGATTTTAAGGAGTCTTTTTCTATAGGCCGAAGCCTTGCCCCGTATTTCCTCGAGCCAGTCCCGGGGAATGGCGCAGTTTTTGTCCCGCAGCGCCCGGCCCGCGAGGATACGCATCTCCTCCCCCAGTTCTATGAAGGGCATATCCAGGCCGTTGGGGGCGGCCATGCGCCAGGCTTCCTCCAGGCAGCGCAGGGCCTCCGCGGCGGAGGTTTCGGTATCTTCGGCGCTGCGCCGGATCAGGGCCGCCGCCCTCAGCAGGTTTTGTTCCAGGCGGCCCAGCAGGAAGGGCGCGTGCCGGTCCGGGGAGCGGGCCGTTTCTTCCGGGGGCGTGTTGAGTATGTGCAGCGTCGCGGTGTAGCGCTTCACGGCGAAGCAGCATTTGGCTTTTACCAGGGTCTGAAAGGAGGCGCCGGAACGGTCATCGAAATCCAGCTCGTAGTAGTCGTTTTTAAGCCAGGGTCCCACGCGCTCCGCCGCTCCCAGTTGGGCGTAGAACCAGCCCATAATCACATTATTGACGGCGTAGCGGTTGAAATATTCGGAGATGGCGAGGAGCGCGTCAAGCTGTTTTATGAGTTCCCGTAACTCCGCCCGGTTTCCCGCGTAGAGGTTGATTCGGAGCAGAAAAAACAGCGCCCAGGCTTCAATTTCCCACTGATTCTTTTCGCGGGCCTGGTAGACGGCCTGCCGGGCGTAGGTTTCCACCTGGGCGAGGTCCCCCCGGAACCATGCGTATTCCGTTTTGGCGAGACTGTCCAGGCCGTAGTAGCCGCCGTTGAGGCTGCAAACCGTATAGGGGATGAAGGCTCCTATGGCGGCTATGGCTTTTTCAAATTCACCCTCTTCCGCGGGGCTGCCCACGGGGCAGATATAGCCCCGGATGACACACTGGCAGGCGGGGCTCCACTCTGAGGCCGTGGAGAAATAGGATGCGGCCTTTTCATAGTCTGAAAAATCGTAGTTTCGCGTGGTGGTACAGTTGTAAAAGGCAATGTCGCCCAGGTTATTGTAAGCCGCGGTCAGGATAATCCCCGCCAGGGGATCGCCCGCACGGCCCGCAAACAGTTCTATCGCTTCCCTGCACGTATCCGCCGCCTCGCTGAAGCGCCGGAGGGAAATGAGGAATTTGCTGCGCTCCACATAGCGGAGCAGCAGGGCTTCCTCCGTT
>JAISQV010000011.1 GCA_031273985.1 Spirochaetaceae bacterium
CCACGAAGGGCACGAAGGACACTTTTCCGCTATGGAACCAAGGAAAAGTAGAGGGAAGAAAAGAATGGGAATCTTCTGACTAATCCCCGGGTGATTACCTCCGCACCCCGTCTTTCACATGTTTTATACTGAAAGGCTGATAAATATTCCCCAACAAGCCGGGTCCCCAACATCTTTCTTCGTGTTCGTTGTGCCCCCTTTGTGGTTTTTCTTTCTAAAAGATAGGTAATCACGCTTTGAATTGTGGGTCAAGTTTAGCCCAAAGGAGGGCTCCACACCCTGAATGCCCCCCTTGTCATTCACACCCAGAAAAATATATCCGCCATAGCGGTTTGAAAAGGAACAGACCGTTTCAAAAACGCTGTTACCAAGGCTGGTTTTACATTCCTTGTATTCTACGGTGAGGCCCTCGCCCTGGGAAAGAAGGGCTTTTATGGCGGTGTTAGTCATGGGCGGGGGCCTCCTTGTGAAACTAGATAGAGAAGGCCTATCGAAGGAGAACGGCTTTCTCCTTGATTACAATGGACAAGGCACGGATTGTCATTAGATAATGCTTCGTCAATAAAATTTAAAGCAGAATCAATTATTTCTTTGGGAATATATGCGGGGTCGTCAGCGTCTGCAAGGTTTAAAAATAGAATATTTGATCGGCGGGCAATTAAATATTCCGGATGCTCCTTTGGAGCCCCCCGCCCCGTATAATCTAACAATCGGCGATGATACGATTCTTTGCATGCATGAACAACAAACCAATCAGGCCGGCCACTGACTTTTGATTCATAATCTTGTTCTGCGCCAATAAATAAATTATGATATATTTCTATCACTATAAACCCTCAATCAATATTGCTTGCTTACAAATAATGCCTGATCCCCCGCTCATCAACCTTTCAACAAGGCGTCCCGCAACTGCTCAAGCTGCCAAATTTGCCTGCAATTCCCGATTGTTTTATTATTAATCGGCGTTGTTGTTGTTTTTTTAGGATACAATTATCATACCAGGCGGAACTATAATGTCAAGAGTTCGCTTCAAAATTAGCCCAAAAGTTGGCGAGGTATTCCGCAAAATCCCGGTCTTGCCTGGTTCCGGCTAAAACCGCCGTTTTGAGGAGGCCCCGGCATTGCAGTTCCTTGATGATGACCTCAAGGCCATCCTTGCTTAAATCGGCGCCCTTCACCGTTTCCCGCAAAGGGTACCGCTTGAGATCTACGGCTTTGCCGTTTTGTATCGCCGCCGCTTCGGACGTTTGCCTGGTACTGCTGGTACTGATAGATGACAGGTATTCGCCGGTCTTCTCGTTCTTAAATGCAACCACATACAGGGCCTGCCGGCCCTCTTGAACACTGAAAAGGGGAGAGGCTTCTTCATGTCCCAATCCTTGCGGAATGCCACTCAAGACGGACAGGAACTTTCGTTCTATGTCGTCTTATATGACATTCGGGTCTTTGCAATGATTAGGAACGCCTCTGGAATGGGAAGTTCCCCGCCGGGCCGGTACGACATTCCGCCCCTGGTTTCTGGGTAGTTCAAAGTACCCCACCGGCGTCTTATTTTAGCAGGGACAGGACTCGAACCTGCGACCTCCGGGTTATGAGCCCGACGAGCTGCCAACTGCTCTACCCTGCGTTGTATATATCACTATAGGGAAGATTGCCGGAAGAGTCAAGGGCCCGTAAGTCATCGCGGGCTCCTCATGGGCCTTCGGGAAAGGCTGCCGGCGGTTTTGGAGTTTTTTCGCACTTGGTATTGCATTTAGCGGGAAAATTGGTCTACTATAGTCAGTGTATGCTGGATATTGTATCCTGGGCAGGGTAATTTTGAGGAACTGGGCGGAGATTGGTCCTGTGCGTTGGGCAGCGGGGTGGGAAAATGGACCGTCCCGGCATAAGGATAAATTATGAGAAAGCTTATCGTAATTGTAGTCTTTTTGGCTGCTCCGGCTATTCTTTTTAGTCAGAGCCGGGATGATGTTAGCGTATATGTGGCTCCTACCACCGGGGGGAAGACGGAGGATCAAATATTTTTTAATGATAACATCAAAATGGAGGTCATGGGCGCCAATTACCTTGTGGTAGACAACCCGGCAGCCGCCGATTACACCATAAATCTCAATCTTTCCGAGGAGGAGGATTGGGACGATCCCTATGCGATGGTTAATATTCTCAATATATCCCTGGTGGACAATAGTGACGGCCATGAGGTGGTCCAGTTTGCATGGGAATACCGGGACATTGAAGAGATGTACCAGTGGAATCTGCAGTTGATCTACCAGGCCATGGCCAACGTACCCCTTACCAAGTTGACCGCCGTGCCGGATACAAATCATTGGCGGAACAAATGGCTCTATTTGGTGGCTTTGGGCTATGCGGACTTCCAGTTTGGTTTTTTCGATGAAGATCTGATCCCCGAAGACGAGAAGCGTACCCGCGCTGCCTATACTTTCTATCTTTCCCCCGCCATTGGCCTGATGCTGGAATTCCAGTTTCTCAATTTCATGTCCCTGGAGGCGGGTTTTGTCGGCGCCCAGCAGAATTTCGGGAACGAAGACCTGGCGGGCCTGAAATTTGCCCTGCCGGTGCTGCTCAAATTCCCGCTCAAGCCCAGCAGGCACTTCATGCTGGAGCCCTACGGGGGGATACAGGCAAATCTGTCTACCGGTAACCAAATCAGGCCCACTGTCTTTTCATGGGTGGGCGGTTTCCAGTACGGCGTCCGGGGCGGGGAGCGGGGCGCCTTGATCATAGACCTGCGTGTAACGGGGGATATTCCCCTGGGGTCGCCGTCCAATTCCCAGGTCTACACAACCACCAGCGAGCAAGCTCGGGACTGGGTGAATATTGACAGCCTGGATATTTATTTTGGCATAGGCTTCAAGATAGGCTTTTACAACCGCAACAAGACCGACGAAGCCGCTCCCTGACTTTTTTCTGCGGGAGACTGACCGGGGCCGGGGGGCGTTGCTGCTGAAGCCGCAGAGCGGCTTCAGCTTGGGAGTTTGCGCCTCCGGCGCAAACTCCGGGGAGAGAGCACGGGGCGTTGCGGGGTGTCCCCGCACGGGGGTAGCTCCGAAGGTTTGCGGCTATGCCGCAAACCTTCGGAGCGCAGGGGGCTTGGCCCCCTCCTGATTCTTCTTCCCCTGCTCCCCCTTACACGACCCACTTGTACTCGCCGTTGGTCTCCAGGCCGTAGAAGTCCGCGTAGCTGACTTTCCAGGGCGATTTGCCGAGACCGCTGACGGGTATTTTGTCTTTGATGAGCTGCAGCCAGAAGCCGGAGCCGCCGATTTCGCCCTGGAGGATGACGCCCGCAGGGACGCCGCCGCGCAGGATGAGTTTGCGGTAGTTGTTCCGGTCTTCCTTGATGAGCACTTCGTCGCCTTCCTGCGGGTTGATGGCCCCCAGGGAGAGGGAGAGCAGGCCGAAGAAGTTGACCGTGTTCTTGATGGCGAAGCGGTCGTCGTAGGCCCAGCGGGTGCCGGTCATGTTGTAGGCGGCGTACTCGCCCTGCTTCTGCGCGTTGGGCCAGATGCCGGAGAGGCCCGCCACGTCGCCCGCCGCGTAGATTCCCGGCAGGGAGGTTTCGAGGTAGTCGTTTACCTTGACGGCCCTCCGCTCGGTGAGTTCTACGCCTGAGCCTTCGAGGAAGGCCGCCGCGGGGCGCACCCCCACTGCCATGATCACAAGGTCGCAGGGGACGCTGGTCCCGCCCTCAAGTTCCACGGAGGTGATGTTTCCGGCGCCGTCGCCTTTGGTGTCGATCACCTTGCTGCCCAGGTGGAATGTTACCCCCCGGGCCTCGAAGAGGCGCTGGTATGCCTCCGCCGCGTGGGCGTCCAGGTTGATCGCCAGGGCTGTCGGGGCCATTTCTATGACGGTGATCTGCGGCTTCCGGCCAAGCTTTTCGGCCTGTTCCAGGATGCCGTAGACCGCGTCCAGCCCGACGAGGCCCGCGCCTATGACGGCGATACGCTCCGCTTTTTTCGCGCCCTCCGCTATGGACCGGGCATCGGAAAGGTGCCGGAGGCCGAAGGCGTTTTTGGCGGTTTTAAGTTCCCCTATGGGCGGCGTAACGCTTACGGAGCCCGTGGCTATGAGGATCGTGTCGCCTGTGGCGATGAGTTTGTCCCCCGCATAGACGGCCTTCGCCGCGCCGTCCAGCCGGGTCAGGGTTACGCCGCTGATCCATTCCACGTTTTTGTTGGCCAGAAGATCGTCATTGATGAAGTTGATGCTTGCCGCGTCCCGTTCGCCGCCGATGAATTTGTGGATCATGCAGCGGGAATACACTTCCCGGTCTTCCGAAACGATGGTGACGCGGTCCTGGGGTTTTTCTTTGACGATGCGGTGAGCGGCAGAGATGCCCGCCGCGCCCGCGCCTATGATCAGATGCTTCATACCGCTACCTCCACTTCTTCCACGTGAAGCGCCTTTTTGGGGCAGGACGCGACACAGTTGGGTTTTTCATCGTCCTGTTTGCAGAAATCACACTTGATGATTCTGGTGCGGGTCGCCCTGTCGGGCTTGATGTTGCCGTAGGGGCAGCTCATGACGCACATGAAACAGGTTCCGCAGCGGTCCGCGTCGTACTGGATGTGGCCCGTTACCGGGTCTTTGGCAAGGGCCCCGGACATGCAGGCGCCCACGCATTCCGGCTGCGCGCAGTGCCGGCAGAAGACGGGGATGTAGCCGCCCCTGCCGTTGGTGACGATGCTGTGCCGGGCTTCGTTTTTCGGATCGAGGAAATTCAGGTCGTAGAGGGTTCCGGGGCTTTCCCGGTGGGCCTGCATACAGGCTATGGTGCAGCTTTTACAGCCGTCACACTTTTCCTGTTCAATAAAAATACGTTTCATCGCGGAACTCCTTAAATGTTCAGGGCTGCGCGCTTTTCCAGAATGATCTTTTCAAGCGCTTCCGCGGATTCCTTCGCATCCCCATTGATAAGGACCTGCCCGCCGGTGAGGGCCTTCATGTCTTCCGTGAGTACCTTCACCGCCACGGGGCTCCCCGAAATGTAGGGGGGAATTCCCAGGTGCAGGGGCAGACCGAGGGCCAGGCCGAAGCAGCCGTCGGCCAGGGCCTGTTCCTCAAGCCACTGGGCGGCGGAGAGGACCAGGGGAAGCTGCGGCATATCAACGCCTATGGCTTCGGCAAGTTCCGTGGCGACAATCTCAAGCCGGCCTATGGCAAGGCAGGGGCCGAAGTTCAGTACCGGGGGGATGCCGAGCTGTTTGCAGACCGCCTTGAGGCTGGGGCCGGCAAGTTCGGCGGCGTCGGGAACCATGAGGCCGCAGTTCTCTATGCCCCCGGAGGAGCAGCCCGCGGTAAGGACAATGATGTCCCGGGCTATGAGTTCTTTGGTCAGCGCCACGGTAAGCACATCGTGGCCGCCGGAGACGAGGCTTGAGCAGCCCACCACACCGGCGACGCCCTTGATCTTGCCCTGAACGATAAGGTCCACCAGGGGCTTCCAGTTTCCGCCGAGGAATTTCTTGAGGGATACTTCGCTTACGCCGGTGATGGAGTTGCTGTTGCCGTGTTCGGGAAGCAGGTTGAGCTGCACCTTGGGCCGCCGTTCCCTGTAGGCGGCGATCACTTCGTCAATGATCTCGTCGGAGTGTTTTTCCCTATCGGCAAACACGAAGGGCTTGAGTTCCGCGTTGGCTTTTTTGGCGACGTCGTCCACGCAGATCTGTTTGATGAGCAGCTTGTCGCAGACGCTTTCTATGCCGGGCAGGGTGCAGTTGAATTCGGAGATCACCGCATCGATACCGCCGGTGGCAAGGATCGCCTCGGAGGTGTAGTTGTTTCCCGCGTGGCCGTCAAAAATCTCCGTGTAGTGTACGCCCCGGAGCTGCAGGTCCTGGCCCACACAGGTGCAGCCCACGAGTTTGAAGCCCTTCGCGCCGGCGGCCCTGGCCCTGGCTACCACATCCGGGGCGGTGAGCCGCTCCTGGAGGTGTACAAACATGGTGTGCTGGTGGCCGGTGATCATGATGTTGATGTAGTCGGGGTCTATGACCCGGAGGCCCACCGGGGCGGGGCGTATCTCCGGCTCCCCCAGGAGCACGTCGTTCAAGAGATTGGTCAGGGTAAGGCCGTAGATGCCCGTGGAAATGCCGAGTTTCAGGCAGTCCAGCAGCATATTGACCGGGTCGGAGTTGAGGTTCGTGGAGCACTTTACCACCCCGTGAAAGACTTCGCTCTTGGCGCCGCCGGGGAGTATGCCCAGTTCCTGCCATTTCTTGAAGCGCGGCGGATAGGCCATCTTCTCCACCAGGTCCATCTTTATGTATTCCGGCTTGTACAGGTCCGCCAGCACGGCGTCGGCCACTTTTTCGGCGGTTTCCCATTGATCGGCGCCGCTTACCCCGAAGGTTTTGGCAAGCCGTTCCAGCGCGCCGGGCCCCCTGAATTTTCCCCGCGCCTTCGCGGTGTTTTTCAGGTTGAGGGCCGTGTTCTCCACTACGTGGATGTAGCAGCCCGAACCCGAAGCAACGGCCCGCAGAAGGTTGCGGACGGCAATGACATCCGCGCTGGCGCCGCAGATTCCGTGGGGCGAATCCGGCGTTATCCGGCAAGGCCCGTTGGCGCAAAGCCTGCAGCATACCCCCTGCAGGCCAAAACCGCATTTGGTTTCCTGACTCTCCACCCGATGGTGACTCGTCTCCATCGGAAGACCGGCGATAAACTCCTCCAGGGGTTTATCCGCGCTGGCACAGGTTGAACACCCGTAGACACTCTCGTTCATAGCAACCTCCAATCGCTATTTGGGGCCCGCCCGGCACACCGGA
>JAISQV010000030.1 GCA_031273985.1 Spirochaetaceae bacterium
ATGATGCGGAAGGTGGAGATTGTAGCGGTGGGGGACACCAAGTTCATCTACGGGCAGATGGTGGACAAGTACCGCTTCCACGAGGAGAACAACCGGGTGATGGCGGAAGGAGGCCAGCCCGCGGTGGCCCGGCCCATGTTCCAGGGAATCACCAAGGCCAGCCTCAACATCGATTCCTTCCTCTCCGCGGCGAGCTTCCAGGAAACCACCAGGGTGCTTACCAACGCCGCCATTGCGGGGAGCACCGACTATCTGCGGGGCCTCAAGGAAAATATCATCATCGGGCATCCCATACCCGCCGGTACCGGCATGAAGCGTTACCGGGATATCAAGCTTTTTGACGAGGAACAGCAGGATCTGGATCAGTACATGAACGAGATTTTGGAACGCCGGCGGTTGGAGAAGCTTGCCGAGCCCGTCTCTGGGGAGGGTGAATTCTCCCCGGATGACCCCGACACGGAAGAGTAAGGATACGCCCCGGTCCCCGCTGGAAGGAGGCCGGGGTGCGTTGCTGCTGAAGCCGCAAGCGGCTTCAGCTTGGGAGTTTGCGCCGGAGGCGCAAACTCCGGGAGAGGGCACGGGGCGTTGCGGGGTGTCCCCGCACGGGGGTAGCGGAGAAGCGTTTGCGGCTATGCCGCAAACCTTCGGAGCGCAGGGGGCTCGGCCCCCTCCTGATTCTTCCCCTCCTCTCTTCTCCCTCCTAACTCCTCCCTTTCCGCATTGACCCGGAACGGGAAGCCCGCTACAGTCTGCCCTATGGATCAGTATCTCATTGAGGGCGGGTACCCCGTTAGCGGAACCCTTCGGGCCAGCGGGAACAAGAATGCGGCGCTGCCCTGTATCGCGGCGGCGCTGCTTACCGGGGAGCCGGTGTTGCTGCGGAATGTGCCGGACATTGAGGATGTTCAGGTGATGCTGGAGGTGTACCGTTCCCTGGGGGGCGCTGTGGAGTCCCCGGCGGCCAATACCTACCGGCTGAGCCTGGGCGATATAACGGGGTCGGAGGTTCCCGCGGAGTACGCGAAGAGGATCCGGGCGTCCATTCTTTTTGCCGGCCCGCTGCTGGCCCGTACCGGCAGGGCGGTGCTGCCTCCGCCGGGGGGCGATGTCATAGGCCGCCGCCGGCTGGACACTCACTTCCTCGCCCTCACGGAGCTCGGCGCCCAGGTTGCCGCCAACGGCGCCTATGTTTTCAGCGCCCCGGCGCTCCGGGGGGCGGATATATTCCTCGATGAAGCTTCGGTTACGGCGACGGAGAATGCGGTGATGGCCGCCGTCCTGGCCCGGGGCGAGACTCTCCTGACCAATGCCGCGGGGGAGCCCCACGTGCAGGATCTCTGCCGTATGCTTAGGCTGATGGGGGCGAAAATCGAGGGTATTGGCTCCAATGTTCTGCACATCCGGGGGGTAAAAAAGCTGTCGGGCTGCGATTTTGAGATAGGCGCGGATTTTATGGAGGTGGGTTCCTTCATAGGTCTCGCCGCCGTTACCAGGGGGGAGCTTACGATCGAGGGCATTCTGCCCCGGGACATAAGGCCGGCGAAGATAGCTTTCGGCAAGCTGGGGATAACCTGGGAGCATGAGGGCAGCGTGATCCATGTGCCCCGGAGGCAGGCCCTGAAGGTGAATCAGGACCTGGGCGGCATGATCCCGAAGATCGACGACGCCCCGTGGCCGGGCTTTCCGCCGGATCTTACCAGTATCGTTACCGTGGTGGCGACTCAGGTGGAGGGCACGGTCCTGGTCCACGAGAAGATGTTCGAGTCCCGGATGTTCTTCGTGGACAAGCTCATCGGCATGGGGGCGCGCATCGTGCTCTGCGACCCCCACCGGGCGGTGATCTCCGGACCCGCCCGGCTCAGCGCGGCGGAGCTTCAGAGCCCCGATGTACGCGCCGGTATGGCCATGATCATCGCCGCCATGTGCGCCGAGGGCTCCAGCGTGATCCGCAATGTGTACCAGATAGAGCGGGGCTACGAGCACGTGGTGGCCCGCCTCTCCTCCCTGGGCGCCCGCATCAGGAGTGTGTGACAGAAATTCCAGGTTCAAGATGGCAGGACGCCTTAAAAAATTACCGGGGGTCCTGGCAGGGTGTGCTCAAACCCGGACAGGCCGGGCTCGCCACACCCTGCCACCCCATGTTGCTTGTTGAGGCGAAAATTCCGTTATAAACCTGGAGTTCCCGTTTTAGGGGGTAGAGATTAAGGTAAAATTTTTCACTTTTTTCGCCGTGATTGAAGCAAAACCGGCGCGAAATACCATATATAATAGAGCCTTTTCCGAAGCGGGCCGGCAGAATTGCGGGAAGCCGGTGTTTAGGTGATAATGAGAGTTGAGGTGACTATGGCGAAGAGTGCAATGCGAGAACCTGTAATGGGATTGACCTTTGAAAAGGTATGGGCCATGTTCCAGGAGACAGACCGGAAGATGCAGGAAACGGACCGGAAAATGCAGGAGACGGACCGGCTGATTGGCAGATTGGGCAGCCGCTTGGGCGATCTTATAGAGCACCTGACGGCATCGGATATTATTGACAGGTTTAATGAAAAGGGCTACCGGTTTCTCCACATCTCACGCAACCACCGGATAAAGGACGAAGCGAACCAGGTTATGGCGGAAATTGATATACTTCTTGAAAACGGGGACTACGTCATGGTCGTGGAAGTGAAAACAAACCTGACAAAAACGGACGTAAAGAATCATTTGAAACGGATGGATGTGATAAAACGTGACGCCCAGAGGCACGGGGACAAGCGTAAGTATATAGGCAGCGTTGCCGGAGCGCTTCTGACAGAGGGGGCCCGGGAATACGCGCTGAGCCAGGGCTTCTATGTCATAGAGCACCCCGGCCAGACCGTAGAGATAACCGCCCCCAAAGTAACCCACGAATGGTAACATAACCGGGGCTGTAGCGCCCTTTCATGTAAAATCTTCCCTATTCCCTCTTTAACGTCTCCGCCTTAACGCTTTACTCTCTACCCTCGTCTTTTTTTCAAATTTTTTCACTTTTTTTCGCCGTGATTGAAGCAAAACCGGCGCCAAACACCATATATAGTTGGACCTTTTCCAAAGCCAACCAGGTTTCGGAAAAGGCCGGAAGGAGGCTGTATGGCGTTACTGTTTTTGCTGGCCCTCTGCCTGTCAGGCTGCGGGGCCTTTTCGGAACTCCCCTCCGAAGGGGGTCCCCGGACCCTCAGCATTGCCACCTGGAACATCCAGGCCCTGTTTGACGGGGAGGACAACGGCTGGGAGTACGACGAGTACCTGGGATCCGCCGGGTGGTCCCCGGAAAAGTACCGGGCCCGGATCACCTCCCTGGTGCGGGCCGCCGGGGAAATGACGGACCGGGGACCCGATGTTCTGGCCCTGGAGGAGGTGGAAAATGCCTCGGTGCTTGAGGACCTGGCCAGGGAGGCGGGGGCGGGCTACCTCTACACCTTTTTTGCCAACAACCCCGGCTCCTCCCTGGGGCTGGGGCTCCTGAGCCGCTACCCCCTGACGGGCCTCCGGGCGCACTCCGTGGCCTCTACCGCGGGCATTACCCCCCGTCCGGTACTGGAAGCGGGCCTTGAAATTCAGGGCCAGCCCCTGATCATCCTGGTCTGCCACTGGAAGTCCAAACTGGGGGACGAAGCGGCCACGGAGCTGCTGCGCCGTTCCTCGGCCCGCGCCCTGGTGAGGCGGCTCCGGGAAATCGAGGCGGAGGCGCCGGGCACGCCGGTGGTGATCCTTGGGGACCTCAACGAAAACCACGATGAATTTTACCGGGGCGGCGCCGTACTCAGCGCTCTCCTGCCGGACGATCCCGGCGCGGCGGAAATGGCGGGGCCCGATCAGGAAGATTTTCTGGTCCTCAGCCGGCAAAAACCGCCGGTTCCGCGCTACTTTGCGGAGGGGACGGTAGCGCTCTACTCACCCTGGGGGGAGGAGCTGCAGCAGGGTTCCTATGCGTACCAGAGCGCCTGGGAGACCATCGATCATGTGCTGCTCTCCGGGGGCTTCTTCGACAAGCGGGGCTGGGAATTTTCCGCCTGCGAAGTCCTGCACCGGGAACCCTTCACCCGGGCCTCAGGCTACCCCGATGCCTACAACCCCGCCACCGGAGGCGGCCTCAGCGATCACCTGCCCCTGCTCCTCACGATCAATCTGGCAGGGGAATAGGGATAAGGGAGGAGTTAGAAGGGAGAAGGGCAGCGGGGGGTATCCCTTCTTCCTTTGTGCGCCGGTCCTGGCGAGGGCTCAGCCTCCCGTGCGGAAGACTGTCCTGAAACGGTCCAGCAGGGCTTCGATGTGTTTTTTGGTGGGGATGTTGAAATCCTCCAGCACGGCGCTGTCGAACTGCTCGAAGCCGGCGGTCTGGTTCTCGTACTCGCAGAACATATTGGCCAGGTACACCGCCTCGGTCAGGTCCCGGTACTCCTCCGGCGCGGA
>JAISQV010000045.1 GCA_031273985.1 Spirochaetaceae bacterium
ATAATGAAGCAAAATCGTCCTAAATATCTCATATTCTTTGGGTTTTCTCGGTTTTTCTGTGTGGTCCGTGAGGTCCGTGGTTTGACTTCATTAAGCCATTTGTCAACGATACGGTACACTAGCGCATATAATTTTTAATTACTGCGAAATCACAAAAACCGAAAAATTTTAACCACTAAGCCTTCGTGTAAAAATCGTCGTATTTTCGTGCTCCCCTTGTGGTCTATGCGTTTATCCTGGTTATAGCAAATGAAATATGTCCCGGTGCTTGGTTGGGCAGTTGCGGCAGGCCCGTGCGCGCCCGCGTTTGTCAGGGCCGCCAGGACCGGAGGGCGTCCTCCATCACTTCCACAGCCCTGCCGCTGCGGAGATAGTAGAGCCAGAGGCGGCAGGGTTTGCCGCGAAGCTCCAGGGCGGCGCGGTAGTAGAAGCTCATCTGCGGGATATGCTCTTCGGGGTTTTCGCTGCGGTCGGCCTTAAAGTCCGCAACATAGACGCATTCCCCGTCCTCAAAGAGCAGGTCTATGCTTCCCGTGATAAAGACGGATTCCCCTTCCGGCGATGTGATGAGGCTCCTGAAGGGGTATTCGCTTTTCCGCAGCGCCGCGTTCCGGGCCTTGAGCCCCAGGGGGGAGCGGAGAAAACGCTCCGCCAGGGCCGCAGCGGCGTCGAGGATGATTTCACTTTCCGGGGGATTCAGGCGGCCCCCCAACCCCGGCGGGATGGACGGCGCCCTTCCCTCCAAAAGCGATTCCACGCAGGCGTGGGCCAGGGTGCCAAAATCGGCGGCACTGAAAGCTTCGCCGTAAGGGGCCGGGCGCCGGGCAAGGATGCGGTCCACCCCGGCAAACAGATCCTCCCCGCCTTCCCCGGAATGTTCCCTGTCGTGGCGGAAGCTCCCCTCCGGAAGCGCCGGGAGGCCCTCAGAAGGCGCGTGGAAGGAGCTGGGCGTCCGGTAGGGGGGGGGGAGCTTCGGTGTGTCGAGGACGGCGGCTGTTTCGTAGGCGGGGGCCAGGCTGCCGATAAAACGGGAAAGGCCGCTCCTGTCATTGCGGAGCTTCGAAGCGCCCGCTTCTTCCAGACGGCGGATGTAGTCATCCGTGCGGGAGGGGATGCTTTCCAGGCTAAAGAATGCGGCGCTCCCCGCCGCGTCCCGGAGGTCTTCCCCGCCGGAAAGCCCGCCGGGGAGCCGGGCGCAGATCGCGGGGAGGAGGAGGCCCAGAAGGGTGTCGTTATCGATGACCGAGTCTCCGGGAAGCCGTTTTACCCCCTTTTTTTTATCATCGGCCGCCTGGCTTTCCAGCTTATGCTGTACCGCCGCCCGGAGCCGTTCCGGCAGATCTTCTGCTGCCCCCCCGTCCGCGCCCAGGGGGAATGAGCCGGTGATGTACAATTCTCTTTCGGCGCGGGTCATGGCGACGTAGAGGAGGCGGCGCAGTTCCGCTGTTTTCTTTGCCCGCTCCTCCGCCAGGGATTGTTCGTAGAAAAAGTTCCGCTTTATGTTATCCCGCCCGGAACATTCAGGCGGCAGGGGCGGGCTCAGGGCCAGCCCTCCCTGGGGGGTCCGGTAGACGGCGCCCTCAAGCCCGTTGTTCCGGCTCCTGTTTCCGCAGCACACCAGAAATACTACCGGGAATTCCAGGCCCTTGCTCTTGTGAATGGTCATGAGCCGCACAGCGCCGCCGCGTTCCAGGGGTATGTCCTGCTCCGCCGCGGGCAGGTCCCCGTCCCGTCTCTTTGCGAGGGAATCGGTAAAGCCCGCAAGGCTGAGGCCCTCCCGGTCCGCCTTGACCGCCAGGGCAAAGAGATAATCGTAGAGCTCCCGGAAACTCCTGGTCTGGGGGTGCCATTCGGTTTCATAACGGTAGCCCTCATCGTACCAGAGGCGGCTTACCAGGGAAGCAATATTTTCACGCTTCGCCTGTTCGCGGATCCCTTCGTAGAGCTCCCCTCCCCGCAGGTATCTTTCCCGATCCTCCCTGCCGAGCAGGGGGAGGGCCTCGGCGGAGAAGGGGAGGGGGGCCGGCCCTTCCCTGGCGCGGTTGAACACGGTAATGCAGACGCCGAGGCCCCTGAGGGAGAGCCCGGCGAAGGGGGAGCGCAGGGTAACCGCATAGGCCTCCGTGTCCAGGGGATAGACGGCGAGCCGCAGCAGCGCCAGCATATCGTTTACCGGCCCGTCGGAAAAAAAGCCCGCCATCCCCTCGGCGGTATAGGGGATACCGAAAAGCCTGAAATACTTTTCCAGGGCCCGCTGGGGGCTGTGGGAACGGAACAATACGGCAATGTCTTCGGGCCGGTATTTCACCGCGCCCCCGGAATCCCTTTGGGCAAGCAAATCCCGTATCTTTTCGGCGGTAAAGAGCGCCTCGTTCTCCGCGCCCTGGAGCTGCTCTTCTGAGAGCCGCTCTTTCGGGAGGCGCTCTTCTGAGAGGCGCTCCCCGGCGGGCGATTCCTCCTGCCCGTCTTCGCCTGAGTCCGGGGATTGGCTCCCGTCCAGCACATAGACCCGGAGCGCCGGCAGGGCGTCCTCCGTCTCCGCGCCCTCCGAGGCGGGGCTCCGCAGGGGGGTGTAGGCCGCCTCGTAGGGCGGGCCCTCCCCGGCGAACACCGAGGGGAATTCGCCCGGCGCCGCTTCCCCCAGGGGATCGAAGGCGCTGCCCCCGAAGAGCGCGTTGAAGGCCCCGATGAGCGCCGGGCGGGACCGGTAATTGGTTCGGAGGGAGAGGCTTCCGCCGCCGAATTCGTCCCGGAGTTTTCTGAACACCGACACATCGGCGCCGCGAAAACGGTAGATAGACTGTTTTTCATCACCGACAAAGAAAAGTTTTTCCTCCGCAATATGCTCCGCGCCGGGTACCCCTTGGGTAAGCCTGTCCGGTTTTTCGGCCAGCAGGAACAGGAGTTCCCGCTGTAATTCATTGTTGTCCTGAAATTCGTCTATCATTATTGCTTCAAAGGTTTCTTTTTCGCTCTGCCGTATGTCGGCATGATCCCGGAGTATGGTCCGCGCAAGCCGGGCGGTATCGCTGAAACTGAGCACCTTTTCCCGGCGTTTTTTTTCAAGGCACTGCGCCTGGAATTCATCGAGGAGCCGCATGACGGAAAGAATGACGCCGCCCTGAATACAGAACACGGCCAGGGAGGAAAAGCTGCCGAAGGCCGCCCTCAGATCGCCGATCAGCTCCTTGGCCCGGCTCTTCCGCTTCCCCCCCCTGGTATCGGTCCAGGCCAGATCGTTCAGGAAAAAGAGGCTTTCAAGAAGCTCCTTCCGCAGGGGGTGATTCTCCGCAAGGGCCACGCAGTCCGCTCCCGGCGCGGCGGAGAGGGCTGCGAAGTAGGAGCCGATGCGCTCCGCGCCGGGCAAACCTGCCGCGCCCTCCCGGTAACGCTCCAGCCGGGGGGCGAGGAGCGTTAAAAACGAATCCTGTGCGGAGCCGCGCTCCCCGGCGTTATGCTCCGCGAGTTCCGTAAGCTCTCCAAGGCTTTCCCCTAGGGCGGCGGCGGCGCTTTCCCACTCCTCCAGGGCAATACGGAACTGCGCCTCCGTCTCCGAGGCAAAGTCCGGCGGATCGTCCAGGGCGCTGAAGGAAGAGACCGTTTCCGCAAAGACCTTCGAGGCTATGTCCCTGGGGCGGCTCTTCTGGTAGAGCGCTTCCAGCGCCGGGTGATGCCGCCGGGCAATGAGGAAGGGGAGGGCCGCCTCCTCCGCCAGGGCGCGGCAGCGCGCGTCGTCAATGGTAAAATCCGGGGAGACGCCGTAGCGCAGGGCCGCCTGCCGGACTATGGCGGCGCTGTAGGAATCGAGGGTCTGGATTCGGGCGCGGAAAAAATCCCTCACCGCAATTTCGGCGCGTTCCCGCCGCGGCCCCGCTTCCCCCTGGGCAATCTCTGTGAGCGCCCCGTAGATGCGCCGGTACATTTCCGCCGCGGCCTTCCGGGTAAAGGTAAGGGTCAGGATCCGGTCCACGCTTAGTCCGGCCTCGGTAACCAGGTAGGCGTAACGGCTTGCCAGCACGGAGGTCTTTCCCGATCCGGCCCCGGCTGCAACCACGGTGTTCCCCTTCCGGTAGGCCGCCGCCTCCTGCTCGCCGTTAAGCGTTACGGGGGGCATCATGCCTCTCCCGCAGGGGCCGTAAGGCCCCGTTCCCGGTCCACGGTGTACACCGTCCTGCAGATCCGCCGGTAACGGCACGCGTAGCAGCGGCTTTCGCGGGGCCCGGCGGGGCTTCCAAGACCGGCCCTGAGCCCGGCGGCGTAGCGTGCAGCCCTGGCGCTGAATTCCTCAAGCACGGGCTCGAAGGATAGATCGCCGCCCCGGCGGTACACGCGGTCTTTATCCCGGTAGGGGTAACGTTTCCCGTCCTTGCCGCTAAGGCCGCCCAGGATGAGGCCGGGGAGGCCCGAAGGCGCGTTGAGGATTCCCAGGAACAGCGCCGTTTCCACCGTGCCCCCGTCTTCTTCCGCCAGGGTAACGTACATGGGAAGCTGGAAATGCCGCAGCTCCTCCCCATTGAAATTGAGACATTCCGCCTTTTTGGGTAGCTTGCTGAGCTTGAAGTCCACGATGACCCGCGCCCCCGGTTCGGGCGAATCCTCCCGGTCATCCTCCAGGAGGCAGTCTATGGTTCCGGTGAGGCGGTAATCCCCTTCGTCCCGGCTCTTCCTGAGCTCGCTCCCCAGCACCCTGAAGCCGTCAAAAAGGCCGGTGAATCTCAGGAGCAGCGCCTCCGTCTGGCGCAGCAGGGGTTTCCGCTCCGCCCGGAGCAGCCGCGCCGTAAGGGCGCTGATCGCCGGGCCTCCCCCGGCGAGGAGCCCCCCGAAGACAGCGGCGGCGGCTTCGTCGAGCAGGGCCCGGTACTCCGGGGAGAGGGCCTCCCCGCCGCTCCAGCGTATCCTGCCCCCGCCGCGCTCAAGGCCCTTGAAGAAGCCGTCCAGCAGCGCATGGTAGACCGAGCCGAGAACATTCTCCGCCATCAGCGCCGTCTCCGTGCGGAGGCTTTCCAGGCCCAGGACCCGCTCAAAAAACCATGACAGGGAGCAGTCGTACCAGAGCTGCATGGCCGTGGCGGAAACCTGTATGCGCCCCTCCGGGCTTTCTTCCGGGCCCTCCGCCCCGTAGCGCCGCAGAATTTCCGCGTGGAGCAGGGGATCGGAGAAGAGCTCCCCCCGCTCCGCCGAGTCGTCCTGCCGGCGTTTGCGCCAGGCCTCAAAACCCTCGGCCTGGACCCTGTGGAGCCTGAGTCCTGCAGGAGACTCCGGGGCGGAACCCTCCGGCCCGGCCCCGTTCAGGCTGCGCTCCGAGAGGAAGAGATCCCCGGCAAAGTCCTCCGGAGCCTCCTCCCCGTTCCGGGGTTTTCCGCCGGCATTGAGGCGCGAATGGGGGATGGCGAAACCGCTAAAGGTCTCCTCGGCGCAGAAGAAGGC
Organism: Spirochaetaceae bacterium; assembly: GCA_031273985.1. Classification (GTDB taxonomy): domain Bacteria; phylum Spirochaetota; class Spirochaetia; order Treponematales; family Breznakiellaceae; genus JAISQV01. The sequence continues at coordinate 5,428 of JAISQV010000045.1, forward strand.
CGCGGGAAGGATCGAGTTGTAGCGGTGGAGCCTGATGAAGACCTCCGACGCGTCGTGGTCGCTCAGGCCCAGGGCCTCCCGTCGGGAGCGGGGCAGGAAACTGAGCCGGGGAAACAGGGCCGACAGATTCTCCTGGGTGGCCCCCAGAATGATGTGGCTCTCAAAGGGAACCGGCGCCAGGGTACGGTAGGGCAGGAGGGAAACCCCGCCGCCTTCCTGCCTGGGCAGGTACATGGTTCCGGCAAGATGCTCTGTGTACAGGGCGAAGGGGTCGGGCGCCGCCGCCCGGGGGTAGGCTTTTTCTATTTCCATGAGGCCGAGGAGCTCCGCTATGCACCGGGAGAGCACCAGATTGCTTTCTTCCGTGCATAGTTCCATGTCCAGAAAATGTTCCCGGAAGATAAAGTAGCGCTGCCGGAGTTCCGCAAAGGAGCGGGCCTCGTTCACCGCGGTTATATCCCGCTTGAGGGTCCGGTAAAAATCCTCCGCCCGCTTTTCCCGCCGCCCCGGGGGGGAGGCAAAGGCGTCCAGCCACACATCAAGCTCCCGGCCCCCCTCCGGTTCTACCCAGGAGCAGACACAGTTATTCTCTATGCCGAAATTGATGAGCTGGTCTATCACCGTCTTGTCCTTCCAGGGCAGGTGGGCGTTGAGCAGCAGCGCGGACAGGGACTCGAAGGAAAAGCCCCCGGCGTAGCAGCCCGCCAGCGCGGAAAAGAGCCGCCCCGCAGGGTAGGAGGAGAGGGCCTTCCCGCTGCGGCGCAGCACGGGAATATTCCGGTGGGCGAATTCCCGGAGCACGTAGGGCTCGTAATCCCCGTCCTCGGGGAAACTCACCGCGATACCCCCCCAGGGTATACCCCGCTCCGCCAGGCGGCGTATATACAGGGCCGCCCCGCTAATCTCGCTGCGGGAATTAGTATAGAAGAAAGCGCTGCGGGGCGCTTCGCCCTCCTCCTCAGGCTCCACCAGGGTAACCTGCGGCGCGCCCTCCAGAAGCTCCCGGTACTCGTCAAAGTCGCTGAGGCAGCGGGGAAAGAAGATGTAGCAATGCTTTCCGCTGTCTTTAAGGGGCGGCTTTTCCCAGGCCGGCTCAAAGAGCCCCTCGGCATCGAGAAATTCCCGGTAACGCCGCGTAAGGGTAAGCAGGTCCCCCTCAACGGCGCTGAGGTCCCCCGCCGCCCCGGAAAGATCCTCCGCGAGGGCCCCGTTCACGGGCCGCCCCGTGGCCCGCTCGTACCAGGAGCCCAACTGGGGCAGCAGGGCGGCGAACCAGGAGGCAAAAGCGGACGCGTTCTCCGCATAACGCGGCGGAACAAGCGCCCCGAACAGGGGCCGGGCGGCGTTTTCCCGGAGAAGGCGGCTCACAAAAATCTTCCGCAGTATCGCGGGCACACTGACCCTGTCCTGCCTCTGGGCGCGCACCGCCTCGGCCTTGAACGTATCCCAGGCAATGAATTGCTCCAGGGCAAGGGACCCGCCCCGCAGCGCCAGCACCCGGTCCGCCCAGCGCGAGGCCGCCACATCGGTGGGGAACACAAACAGCGCTCCGGGGTCTCCGCTCTTTTCGAGGAGCAACGCTTCAACACGGTTTTGCATACCCACCCCTGCCCTCATAGCCTTAGCACAACTTGGGGCCCTTGTCCACAAGAGGTCAAGAGGGCGCATCCCCGGCCTGGAACAGGCCGGGGACCGGGCTATCCGGGGCTCCGCTAACGCTCCGGCCCCGGCGCTTCGCGCCGGGTCTGCCCTTCGGGCACCCCTCCTATCCCTTGCGCGGAAGAGCCCGCTCACGCGGGGGAAGTCCGCTCACAAGTATACCCCCTCCCCGATACATATACTGTAGTCCGCTGATTTACACGGATTTCTCATTCCAAAACCATCTTAGTCGGTGAAAATCCGCGAAAATCTGCGGACAAAATTCTTAACTTCTTGACAGTACGAAACCTCCCCGCGCAAGCGGGTCCTTAGGAGAAGGCCGGGGATGGGGGGCGTTGCTGCTGAAGCCGCAAGCGGCTTCAGCTTGGGAGTTTTGCTGCGCAAAACTCCGGGAAGAGAGCACGGGGCGTTGCGGGGTGTCCCCGCTGTGGGGGTAGCGCCAGACCCCGGACCCGCGAAGCGGGGAGGAGGCTGGCGCGTAGGGGGCTCGGCCCCCTCCTGCCTTCCTTTTCTGCTTCCCCCCCTGCGGAGATGAAAAAATTTCTTTCCTTATTGGGGGGGTGGGGGTAAAATGGAATGATCCTGCATAGTGCAATTACAGGGAGGCATGAAATGGCAGTAAAATTGACACCCAAAGAGAATTTTTTGCGGATGATACGGGGCGAAACCCCGCAGTCGGTACCCCTCTATACGATGGGTATGGCAACGCCCGGCAGCCCGCCCCCGACCCATTCCATAGGGCCCATGCTGGGGCAGATGGCGGATATGATGGAGTCCCAGATGTCGGGAGCGCCCATTCCCGACAAGATAACCAACGAGTGGGGCGTTACCATGGTGGGCAACAAGGAGGGCATGGGCGGTATGCTCCCGGAGCCGGGGAATTTCCTGCTCCAGGATATTCGGGACTGGAGAAAGGTGATCAAGGCGCCGCCTCCGCTGGAAACTTCCGATTCCTGGTGGGCCGACAGGGCCAAAAAGGACATTGAAAGGTCCCGCATAGACCGGACTCAGTCCCTGGCCGCGGTGGGTAACCAGTACGCGCCCTTTACCTCGCTGATCAGCTTTATGGGTTTCAACGAGGGGCTCTGCGCCCTGTTTGAGGAGCCCGAAGAGGTGAAGGAGCTGCTCAACTGGCAGTGCGACTACTATGTGCCCATTCTGGACAAGATCATCAAATACTACGAGCCGGATCTGGTG
>JAISQV010000098.1 GCA_031273985.1 Spirochaetaceae bacterium
GTCTACGGGTTCCGGGCCTCCCGCCGGGTCATCTGGACGGGCTTCGCCGCGCTGGCCCTGACCTCGGGGGTGTTCTTCCTGCTCCGCGCCCTGCCCGGTGACGGCGAGTGGGAAGCTTATGCGGGGAGCGCTGCCTACGACGCCATTCTCGGGGGCATGAGTTCCGGCGGTATGGCCCTGGCAAGCCTTCTGGGTTACCTGACGGGGGAGTTCTCCAACTCCGTGGTTCTCTCCAAAATGAAGGTGGCCATGAAGGGGAAGGCCCTCTGGGTAAGGACCATCGCCAGTACCCTGGTGGGGGAGCTTCTGGACAGCCTGGTGTTTGTGTTTGTGGCCTGCCTGGCCGGCGTGTTTGGCTGGCAGCTTTTCCTTTCGCTGGTCCTGACCAACTATCTTTTCAAGTGCGCCATAGAGGCGTTCATGACGCCGGCCACCTACTTCGCCGTGGCCCGCCTGAAGCAGGCCGAACAGGCCGATGTCTACGACACGGGGCTCAGCCTCAATCCCTTCAAACGGGGCGCTTCCACGTAGGGCACTGTATACGCTGACTGTGCCGGGCGGCCTGAGCCCTGGGCGATACTGGATTTGAACCAGTGACTTCTACCGTGTGAAGGTAGCACTCTCCCGCTGAGTTAATCGCCCAAAAACGGCGCCAGGCGGCGCTATTGGACTCCTTTATAGCGTATCAGGACCAAACCTGTCAATATCCCCAGGGCCAGCGCATATAATTTTTAAGCACCCCGAAATCACAAAATCCGAAGAATTTTAACCGCAAAGATACAAAGGCGCACTTTCCCGCCATGGACTAAAGGGAAAGTAAAGGTTTTAGCAGAAAGCCTCGATTTTCCTTCCTTTGTGCCCTCGTGGTTATTCTTTCTTCAAAAATCGAGCGCCTTCGAGGTATTTTCGGGAGTCGCTTGGTTTATATATGCCGGCCCTGTCAATAGGTTGTCAATAATATCGTATCCAACGACATATTTTTGTAAAAAAATCATATCCGGGAGAATTTACTTTTATGGAAGGGATTCGGGACGGAGGAGTTTGACAAAGTTCCGGCAGGTACATTAAACTAAAAAAAGTTTGCGGTAGAGGATTTCCCAAAACCCTGGTTTTGGGAAAGGCGCCGCAGGCCCGGCATTAAAACAACTTTGCGTAGCAACAGGGATAGGCATGATTGGCTGTGTAGTGGTAGCGGACGATTTAACCGGCGCAAACGCGACCGGTGTTTTAATGACAAAATCAAATTACCGGACCTATTCCATTTTGAATCTTACTGAAGACGCCCTGCATAATCTCAAAGACTTTGAATGTATCGTTTATCCCACCGACAGCCGGAGCATGGAAGCCAAAAGGGCCTACGACAAAATTTACGCCGCGGTCATGGTCCTGCGCTCCCGGGAGGTCAAGGTTTACTCCAAGCGCATCGATTCCACCCTGCGGGGTAATCTCGGTGCCGAAACCGATGCCATGCTTGACGCCCTGGGGGACGGGCGGGTGGCGATGGTGGTCCCCTGTTTTCCCGCGTCCAACAGGATAAATGTCGGCGGCTACCTTTTGGTAAACGCGGTTCCCCTGCATATGACCGAAGCCGCCACAGACCCCAAGAGTCCGGTGACCACCCCGGTATGCGCGGAAATATTCCGGAAACAGTCAAAGTACCCCGTCGCTTCCCTTAGCCTCGCGGAACTCCTCAAGGGGGCCGGTTTTGCCGCGCAGAGAATACGGGACCTTGCGGAACAGGGGGCCCGGACCGTCATATTCGATGCGGTCAGCGAAGAAGACATTGATCTTATCGCCGAAACGGTCATAGACAGCGGGGTCCCCTTCATAGCGGTGGATCCGGGGGTCTTTACCGCTACCCTTTCGCGGAAGATCATTCCGGTTCCCCAGGCGGAATTTACCAACCGGAGTAAAATCTTTGTGGCTGTGGGGAGCGTCAACGCCGTGGCCCGCCGGCAGGTTGAATATTTCCTGGGCTCCCGCGAGGTCTTTAATGTGTACATGGAAACCAGGGAATTTCTGGAGGGCCCGGAGCGGCGGAAGCAGGAGATAAACCGGGTATCGGCAGCTATCCTTGACAACTGCGGCGGCTACGATGTGTGCAGCATCGTCGGCTGGGGCATTATCCCCGAACGCCGGGTCCCTTTCGAGGCCTACGCGGATAAATACAACTGCTCCCACGATGACCTGTCGAACATGATTAACACCGCCATCGCCGAAATCACCTACCGGGTACTATCCTCGGGCAAGGACTTCCGCGGAATGTATACCTGCGGCGGGGATATTACCGTGGCGGTCTGCTGCCGCCTGAAAAATACCGGGCTCAAACTTTTGGGCGAAGTGCTTCCCCTGGCCTCTTACGGCGAGATCATGGGCGGAGAATTCCCCGGCCTCAAGATCGTAACCAAGGGGGGCATGGTGGGGGAAGCGGATGCGATTGTAGCGTGTGTGCGATACCTGAAAGAGAAACTGGCAATCTGAAACAAGAGGATTTCGCCATACATAAACAGGGAAAAGCGGGTTTTAAGGACCGTTTTTCGGAAACCGGCTTCAAAACCAAGGGTGTTTTATGGCCGGTTCAATCCCCAAAACAAGGAGGAAAAGTTATGAAAAAACCAATAATTGCCGTTCCCATCGGTGACCCCGCCGGCATAGGCCCGGAGATTGTCGTAAAAGCGGCGGCCAACAGCGCCGTTACGCAGGCCGCCCGCTGCGTGGTCATCGGGGATACCTTTGTCCTGGAAAAGGCCCTTAGCACTACGGGGCGGGCGGCGAAGCTCAAGGCCATAGACGAGCCGGAGGAGGGAGATTTCACGGAGGGGATCATCAATGTGATTCCCCTCAACAACATCGATCCCAAACAATTTAAGATCGGCAGGGTAAGCGGGCTCTGCGGCAAGGCGGCGTATGAGTATATAGCCAAAAGCATAGATCTCTGCATGACGAAGCGGGCCGGCGCTGTTGCCACCGCCCCCATTAACAAAGAATCCCTGAAGGAGGGGGGCGTGCCCTTCATCGGGCATACCGAAATCTTCGGCAAACTGACGGGCACCGCCGATCCCCTCACCATGTTCGAGGTCCGGGGGCTCAGGGTGTTTTTCCTGAGCCGCCATGTCTCCCTGCGGAAAGCCTGCGACATGGTAACCCGGGAGCGCATCGTGGACTATGTAAAACGATCCGCCGCGGTGCTGCGCAAGCTGGGCATAGCCGGCGGGGTCATGGCCATAGCGGGCCTCAATCCCCATTCCGGCGAACACGGCCTCTTCGGCGATGAAGAAGTACGGGAGGTGTTCCCCGCCGTGGAGGCCCTCAAGGCCGAAGGTTACAAGGTGGAGGGCCCCATAGGGGCCGACTCGGTGTTCCACCTGGCGCTGCGGGGGCGCTACAACAGCGTACTATCCCTGTACCACGACCAGGGGCACATCGCCACCAAGACCCTCGACTTTGAACGCACCATATCCATAACCGGGGGGATGCCCATACTGCGCACCTCGGTAGATCACGGGACCGCCTTCGACATCGCGGGAAAAAACAAGGCCAGCGGCATAAGCATGGCCGAGGCGATTGTCCTGGCGGCAAAGTATTCCCCGGCCTTTTCCGTTCAGTGAATCCGCAGGTTTCCCAAAACTGAAGTTTTGGGAAACCTGCCTTAAACTTATGCTTTTGGGAGATTGTTATGACATCAGGCTTACAACTTGTTCTTGCCCTCATCATCGGCCTCGCCTTCCTCATCGTCCTCATCCTAAAAACAAAGATCCATGCGTTCCTCGCCCTGATCATGGGGGCGGTGGTCATCGGCTTGCTGTCCGGGCTGGATTCCGTCAAGACTGCCGAGGCCATTTCCGCGGGCTTCGGCGGCACCCTGGGCGGCATAGGCATCATCATAGGCTTTGGCGTCATGATGGGGGAACTGTTCCAGGCCTCAGGCGCTGCGACCCAAATGGCCCGCAGTTTCCTGAAACTCTTCGGCAGGGGAAAGGAAGAAGCGGCCCTGGCCCTCACCGGCTTTGTCGTGTCCATCCCCATTTTTTGCGATTCCGGCTTTGTGATCCTGTCCCCCATCGCCAAGGCCCTGTCCCGGCAAACCAAAAAATCCATGGTCAGCCTGGGCCTCGCCCTGGCCGGGGGGCTCGTCATAACCCACTCCCTGATTCCGCCGACTCCGGGCCCCCTGGGAGCGGCGGGAACCTTCGGCATAGACGTGGGTAAATTCATCCTGCTCGGCATCGTCATCGCCATACCCATGGCCCTTACGACAACGATCTACGCCAGGTGGCTGGGCAGGCGCATCTATCAAATTCCCTCCGGGGACGGCGAAGGCTGGGAAAGGCCGGCGTACCAGGAACCCGGCTACGATCAATTACTGCACAACCCGGACGAAAAACTTCCCGGCGCCTTTCTTTCCTTTCTGCCCCTGATCGTCCCCATCATCCTGATACTTTGCAACACCATAACAAAGGCCGCGGGCGGGGGCGGGGCGCCGCTGTCCCAGGTTCTCATCTTTCTGGGTACGCCCATCATTGCCGTAGGCATAGGGCTCATCATTGCCATCTATACCCTGGCCCGTCATACATCCAGAGCAGAAACACTGTCGAGGATGGAGAGCGGCATCCGCTCGGCGGGGATCATCATCCTCGTAACCGGCGGCGGCGGCGCCCTGGGACGGGTGCTTCAGACCAGCGGCATAGGCAGCTTCATCGCCGAACAAATATCCGTCCTGCCCATTCCGGTGATCGTCCTCCCCTTCCTCATCGCAACACTGATTCGTTTCGCCCAGGGCTCAGGTACGGTAGCAATGCTCACCGCGGCGGGCATCACCGCGCCCATCGTTTCCGCCGCCGGGGGCAGCATGATCCTCGGCACCTTCGCCGCGTGCATAGGATCACTGTTCTTCTCGTACTTCAACGACAGCTTTTTCTGGGTAACAAACCGGCTCATGGGCATAGAAGATACCAAAGAACAGATACGCTGCTGGTCCTTCACCACCACCATAGCGTGGGCCACGGGTTTTGCCGAACTCCTGATCATCAATTTCTTCTTCGGCAAAATGCTCTAGACCGTGGAACAGTAAAACTGTTTCAAATAAGATAAGGAATTAAGGAGGGCTCCCCCGTGCGAGCGGGAGTCTCCTCCCCGCTTCGCGGGTCCGGGGTCTCCGGCTAACCCCCACGGCGGGGGAGCCCGCAAGGCCCCCGGCCTTTTCCCGGAGTTTGCGCGGAGCGCAAACTCCCAAGCTGAAAGCCGCAGGCTTTCAGCCCGCGCAAGGGATAGAGCGGAAATCCTTTTTTTGCGCAGCAAAAAAAGATTGGAGCGATAGCCCGGTCCCCGGCCCCTCCCCCGCGTGAGCGGGTTCTTGGGCCGGGGATGCGCCCCTCTTATTCTCTCGCTCTTTCTGCGCGAAGCGCCGCCCCCTGTTGCAAAAGAGGCGATTATACAGATAATGGGGGGCACATGATAGATTTACGGAGCGATACGGTAACGCAGCCTACGGCGGAGATGCGGCGCGCCATGGCCGGGGCGGAGGTGGGGGACGATGTTTACGGGGACGACCCCACGGTAAACCGCCTGGAGGCGCTGGGGGCGGAGTTGCTGGGGAAGGAAGCGGCGCTTTTTGTGCCTTCCGGCACCTTCGGCAATCAGGCGGCCCTGTTTACCTGGTGCCCCCGGGGCAGCGAGGTGGTGCTGGCGGAGGATTGTCATATCGTGCAGCACGAGGCCGGGGCCGCGTCCGTGATAGCCGGGGTCCAGACGAGGCCCGTTCCGGCGCCGGAGGGGCGCTTTCCGCCGGGGGCCCTGGAGGCGCGGCTGCGGAAGCGGGACCTTCACGCGCCGGGCACCTCGCTGATCTGCCTGGAAAACGCCACGTCCCAGGGCCGCGCCGTAAGTTTGGCGGAGATGGACGAGGTGCGGCGTATCGCGGACCGCTGGGCCCTGCCCGTGCATCTGGACGGGGCGCGGATATTCAACGCCGCCCTTGCCCTCGGCGTTCCGGCGGCGGAGCTGGCGGCCCGCGCTGATTCCGTGATGTTCTGCCTTTCCAAGGGGCTTGCAGCGCCGGTGGGTTCCCTCCTGGCCGGGCCCAAAGACTTCGTGGGGGAGGCCCGGATGAGGCGCAAGATCATGGGCGGCGGTATGCGCCAGGCGGGGATTCTGGCCGCCGCGGGGATCGTGGCCCTTTCGGAGCAAAGGGCGCTTCTGGCGGAGGACCACCGCCGGGCAAAGGCCCTGGCCGGGGGCCTCGCGGAGATTCCGGGGATAGAGATAAGGCCCGAGGAGGTGGATATCAATATGCTGTTTTTTACCTGGCCGGCGGCGGCGGACCCGGTCAAGGCTGAGGCCCTGAGCGTCGGCTTTCTCAGGGCGGGGATCCGCGTCAACGCGCCCGAAGGGGGGCGCTTCCGCTTTGTTACCCACTGCGGCATAGGCGACGCGGAAGTTGAGGCGGCGCTCCGGGCGGCGCGGGAGCTGTTCCGCTCATGAGTGCGTATCTGGACGCCCGCCTGGGGCGTATCTACGACTGGATGGCCCGCGAAGGGACCGCCCTGGCCATGTTCGAGGACAGCGAGGGTCACCGGGACCCGTCCATACGCTGGCTTACCGGCCACCCCGGAGACGCGCTGCTCTTTCTTTCCGTGGACCGCAAGGCGGCGCTGGTTCCCTGGGACAACAATATGGCGGCCCTCTACGCCGAAGCGGACGCGATAATCCCCTACGGCGAGTTTGAGCGGCAGCCCATGAAGGCCCTCAAGGGGATAGCGCGGTACCTCAAGCTCCCCAGGGGCTCCAAGGTGGAAATTTCGCCGGAAACATCCTACACCTCCTTTCTCCGCTACATCGAAGAGGTTTCGGACTACGATATTCTGTGCCGGAGCGGCGGGGTCCACGAGGAGGTCCGGCAGATGCGCTGCGTGAAGGACGAGGAGGAGATACGGATCTACCGGGAGGCGGCGGCGATCACCAACGATCTCATGGACCAGATTGAAGCCCGGGTCCGGCAGGAGAAGTTCAGGACCGAGACCGACGTGGCGCTGTTCATCGAGGTGGAGAGCCGGAAGCGGGGCTGCGAGGGCACGGGTTTTGAAACCCTGGCCGCGGGGCCGGGGCGGAGTTTCGGCATCCACGCCTTCCCCGCCTACACCGACGCGCCCTTCGCCAGCCAGGGGCTTTCCATCCTGGACTTCGGCCTCCGCTATCAGGGCTACACGACGGACGTTACCATGACCTTCGCCCGGGAGCCCTCGAAACCCCAGGAGCGGCTGCTCAACCTGACGGAGCGGGCCTACAAGCTTGCGCTGACCCTGGTGGGGGAGGGCATCTCCACGAGGGCCGTTTCCGTGGCGGTGGACGAACTTTTCACGAAGAACCGGAAAATCATGCCCCACGCGCTGGGCCACGGCATAGGCCTGGAAACCCACGAAGGCCCCTACCTGCGGAGCCGGGCCGACAACACCGGCTCCCTGGGCGCGGGGATGATCTTCACCCTGGAGCCGGGCCTCTACGACCCCGTACACGGCGGCTGCCGCCTGGAAAACGACGTGCTGGTTACCGGCGGCGGGGTGGAGGTGCTGACAAGCTCGCGGATCGTGCGGCTCTGAGGAATCAGGAGGGGGCCGAGCCCCCTACGCTCCAGCCTCCTCGGGCCTGCGGCCCTGCGGGGTCTTCCGCTACCCCCGTGCGGGGGGAGCACGAAGGGCAGCCGCAGGCTGTCCCCGGAGAAATTTGGCCTGCTCCGGCGCAAAAAAATTCCTGTTTACCATAAGTACCATCCGCCTTTAGGCGGATGGGTGCGCCGCCGCCCCCCGCAACGCCCCCCATCTCTTTCCAGGTTTTTTCTTGTTTTTTCGTAATCATAGTATCTTCGTGTTCCTTGGCGCCCTTTACTTTTCCTTAAACCACAGCGGAAAAGCGGTTAAAATCTTTAAGATTCTGTGGGTCAAGTTTAGGCGTTAGGGCGGGGACGGTTCATTCGGGGGCTTTCTTGTGCAAGGGGGCGATTTGTAGTACCGTTTTTATTATGGCCTTTTCCATTATTGGTTACGATACGCTTCAGGCCTGGCAGGAGACCGTTGAGACGGCGGATGAGCTGCTGGCTTTTCGGCGGGACGCCGGGGTTACCTGGATCAATATTGACGGGCCCGGCAGTGCGGCGGCGATTGACCGGCTGGCGGAGGTGTATGATATTCACCCTCTGACGGTGGAGGACATTCTCAATGCGGAGCAGCGGCCCAAGGTGGAGGAATTTGACGAGTATCTTTTTGTCTGCCTCAAGGCTATCCGGCTTGACGCGGACGGGGAGCTTGCCTTTGCCCAGGTGGGGCTGGTCATTCGGGAAAATACAGTGATCAGTTTTCGCACCGGCGACGCCGCCGGGGATTCTTTCGAGGCGCTGCGCCGGCGTATTCTGGGGAACGGCGGCCGGGTGCGGAGGATGGGCGCGGATTATCTGGCCTACGCGCTGATGGATCAGGTGGTGGACGAGTATTTTTCTACGCTGGAGTATATCGGGGCGGGGATCGAGGAGTTTGAGGACCGCGCCGCCGAGGAGAGCGACAGTAAATTCATCGCCGATATTCAGAAGGTCCGGCAGCAGCTGCTCCGGGTGCGGCGGGCGATTTGGCCGCTGCGGGACAGTCTTTCTTTTATTATCAGGATGGATAACCCCCTGCTGCACGATGAGCTGGACCCTTTTTTTAAGGACCTCTACGAGAATGTGATGCAGGCCGCGGAAACGCTGGATGTGTACCGGGAACTGGTGGCGGGGGTGATGGAGGTTAATCTTTCCGCAGTGAGCAACAGGATGAACAAGGTGATGAAGGTGCTCACGATTATTTCCACGCTGTTCATTCCGCTTACGTTTATTGTCGGGGTCTACGGCATGAATTTTCAGTATATGCCGGAGCTGCGCTTCCGCTACGCCTATCCCCTTACCTGGGCCCTGATGCTGGTCATCGCCGGAGGGATGCTGATCTACTTCAAGCGCCGGGACTGGTTCTAGCGCTTTGATTCATCTAAATGACAGGGGAAGGAATAAAACCGCTTTCCCATTAGTTTTAAAGAAAAGCAGACCTCCCGGACCACACAGAAAAACAGGGGAAAAGCTGACAGAATGCCGAAAACAGGCTGGTTTTGCTTTAATTTGTCCTCGTTTCTTTGTCCGTGTTGTCTGTGAGGTCCGTGGTTATATCAATTCTTTTAGCCCAATCAAGAAACCGGCACTGGCA